>NZ_LZEJ01000021.1:0-70675 GCF_001704375.1 Alishewanella sp. HH-ZS
CCCGTCTGTGGATGCGCATTATAGGGAGTTTAGAACAGCCTGCAAGCAGTATTTTTGAAAATGCGTTTGTTCGACTGTTTTTTGCACAAAAGCTTGATTTGGATCGTCTGGCGGCCGTTAACAGCCGCTGTTAAACGGCCAAATCGTAGCAACCTGCAGCGGAACGGCGGTTATTATAGTCAGTAACCATTTGCTGCATCAGACTTTCATCATAAGGTTGCAGGTTACTTAGGATCATTTTCTTGGCTCCCTGCCCGATAACGACGCCTTGCTCGGATAGTGTAAAGCTTAATGTCACATTGCCGCGTTTACCTTCGACCTCTAATTTACTGCCTGACAGCGCCAACTTAACTGGAGAGGTTGGCAGTTGTTGAAAAGACAGCGACATACTTTCATAAATGACTAAAGGTCGCTGCGGGTTAATCATCACGCCCTGCTCCGCCATCAGCGGTTGCAGAATGTCGGGAAAGTTCTTACCGGAAAATCGGACATAGTCCTGAAACAATGGCTCGATAACGCTCAGGTCGTGGCGATGCTCGCCGCTAAATTGAATGGTCAGATAAACCCGGTCCTGCTCGTCACAGACCTGGATTTGACCTGCAATGATCTTACAGTGCAGTAACACATCCGCGCTGACCATACCCGAGAACTGGCAATTTAATTGTTGGCTTACACCATACCGGCTCAGCAGATAACTGAACAACAGATCGCCTGGCACACAGAAACGCTTGGCGTCGACATCATGAATAGGATTAAAGTCTCCTGCGACTTGCTTGGCGAAGGTACAGGAATGTTGCCGGCTAAAGCTAAAAGCCTCTCCCTGCCGACTGACAAAAGCATCTAACAACATCTATTGCTCTCTGTTGCTGGTAAAAAGGCTATATTAACGTAAATCAGGCAACAGATGGTCCAGCCAGTACATTTATATGTTGCCGCTCAGGTCCGCGACGGCGTGAAATAAACACCGTATTGCCGCCGAGACGCTTTGCTTCCTGCTTTGCGGCAGCAGACAGCGCCGCGACATCGTGATGGCTAAAGCATTGCGCCGGATCAGGAAGGGCGATACCAACTGCGAGAGATAATAGTGGATAAAAGCGGGAATCACCGTTACGGCTTAACGCCGTGATACCCCCCAGACGCAGATCCTCTTGCCGATAGTACAACGCGATACGCTTAGCAAAAAGCTGCACAACTTGCCGGCAAAGCGTTTCGCATTCGTCAGGCTCAGCAATCAGCACAAAATCATCACCACCAATATGACCAACAAAGGATTGCGACGAAATATGCTGTTGTAATAGCTCGGCGACCAGTAATAACACCGCATCGCCTTTACTGTAACCGTAGATATCGTTGTAAGGTTTAAAATGATTCAGATCCAGATAAGCAACCGCAAAATTGGCTTTTTGTCGCAGCAATTTATCAATACGCTGGTAAATAGGCACATTACCCGGTAATAACGTTAACGGGTTGGCATAGCGAGCTAATTGTAGCTTGCGTTCACTGATTTGTTTAAGCAGAGCCCTTACTGAACCCAGACCACGATATTCACCCTGACGGCAAATAATAAAAAACCAGCTGGCGGCATTGTGCTCATCGTCAGCGACACGCTGGCTTACCTCCTCGAGCGTGGCACTGATCTCAACCACTACCGGTTGCCGGTTCATCACACTGGCTAAAGATTTCTTTTCATAGAGTGCCCGGCCAAAAGGCTGCGCCAGCAAGGCTTGCAGATCAGTGCGGCAAATCAAACCAACAGGTCGGCCCTGTTCAACTACCGGTAAACTTTGCAACTGACTATCTGATTGAAATAGGGCTGCTGCCTGGGCAACCGTCTGCTGTGGACTGACAGCGGCCACCTCAAGCAACAAGGCTTCGACTTGTTCAGAACTGATTTCACTGTGAAGTTCAGTGCTAAACAGCGTCCGACAACGTTGCGGATCGGCAAAACTGGCTTGAGGCCGTCCTAACAAATAGCCCTGTCCCAAATCGGCGCCCAGTTCACGACACCATCTTAACTCTTCAGCGGTTTCTATTCCTTCAGCCACTACGGTTGCGCCAATCGCTTTGGCCAGACTAACAATATTGCGCACGAAAGCTTGTTTGGTAAGGTCTTTGTCCAGTTCGCTAATAAAATGCCGATCAATCTTCACAATATCAGGCTGTAATTCAGACCACAGTTTCAAACCTGAAAAGCCGCTGCCTAAATCATCAATCGCAATTTGAAAGCCCAGCTCCCGATAATGCTGCACAGCTTTAACCAGTAAACCGGCATCTTCCACCTGATACTGTTCGGAAATTTCGATCACCACTTCCGAGGGGTCAATCTGTGCCGCCTTTAACAGTTGTTTGGTCAAACCGCTGGGATGGTCTGCCGTCAGTAAGATAAGTGGATTGACGTTAAGAAAGAGTTTGCTATTCAGTTCTGCTTTAGCAAAGCTCTCTATACTCAGCTCACGGCACAGCATCTCTAATTGCTCCAGCTGACCACAGCCCAGAGCAGTTTTAAATAATTGTAGTGGCGAATGTAACGGGCTATCAGAGGGGCCACGGATCAGCGCTTCATAGGCAATGACAGTACCGTCCTGCAAATTCAGAATGGGTTGAAACACTGGCTGTAACGCCCGTTTATGTAAAATTTTATCCAGTTCTGTGCAACAGAGTTCAGAAACCGCCATCTTTTGGCTCCGCCAGCAATAACTGGCGAATAGTAGAACCTTAAAATGACAGTTGCATGACAGGCGACTGCAAAATTGCCTGCAGAAAAGCACTTGCTTTTTATTTAAACAGCAACTACTGTATATGCATACACTGTACAAATACACAGATAGAGGTTGCCATGTTTGTATCTAACCATTCTTACCAAACTGAATCGAGTCAGCATCAAGCTGCCAGCAGCACAGCAAATCACTGGCAGCAATTGCAACAACACAGCAGCGAGTTGCAATTACTTAAGCTGTTACAACAGTATCGCCAAGCGAGCGGCTGGATTGTTCTAATCGCCCCTGGTTTTAAACCGGCAAAAGCATTCTGGCAAGCTTGTCAGTTGCCATTACAGCATATTCTCGTGGTTCATACTCAAGCAACAGCCGACTTGTCACAGCTGATCCAAGCGACATTACAGAACCCGGATTGCCAGGCGGTGATCTGTTGCCAGAAATTACCGTCTCAGCAACAGCAGCTACTGCAGACTTTTGCCATACAGCAACAATGTAGCTTGCATATACTGCCTACAGATACGACGGCGGCTCACTAATAACAGCCGCTGCCCCTGGGCTATCAGCATTGCAGCAAAGTCGTTAAACTAATAGCGTAATACCCTCGCAACCAATGACATGAAGAGTACGGTAACGCGTGCGGAACAGGTCGGCCCGGAGAGATAAGATGTTATGCTATTGCTGTTCAGGTAAGGCTTTTGCAGAATGCTGCCAACCCTATTTAAGTGGGCAGGCTCAACCTGATAGTTGTGAACGCCTGATGCGTTCTCGGTATAGTGCCTTTTGTGTTGCCGACAGTCAGTATCTGCTTGCCACCCTTGCCGCAGAGCAACGGGCCAGCGAATCTGCTGCCGCGCTGGAAGCTTTTGCCAAAGCGGTACATTTTTGCAAACTAGAAGTGAAACACACCATATCCGAGCCGAAGCAGGGACAGGTTAGTTTTATTGCCAGCTTTATTCAGCACAACAAGCTGGAGTTTATCGCGGAAGTCTCGGACTTTATCTTTCAGGATCGTTGGTATTATACCAGCGGTAAGCTTACTGCGTTGCCGGCGATTAAATTGGGCGCTAATGATCCCTGCCCCTGTGGTAGCGGTAAAAAATTTAAGCGCTGCCAAACTCATTTGCCTAGTGGTCAATTGCGATAGAACGGCAGTAGGATAAAGGATGCACTAGAGAAAGGGCAGGATCGAGCATGCTGTGCTTTATCGGGTGATTTTGTGGTTATCAGCACGGGTCGCTACAGCTCATCAAACCTGCGTCGCTGATAACTGTTCCAGGATCTCGTAAAGTGCAGTTTCATCACTGACAGAGGGGGTCATTTTATCCCCAGCCAACCGACGGCGACAGTGCAAATCCAGGTCGGCAACCACCTGAGGTTCGAGTTTACGCTTATCTTCCTGCCACACCCAGGGCTGTTCCTGTAGATAACTGTACAGCTTTAATTGCGCCAAACCTTGCTGCGCGGCCTGGCTCTGTTGCAATAAGGCCAGCTCGTCTGTGGTTTGATAAGCGAACGGGCGACGTCTACTGACCGCTAACTGCTGGTACAGATCATGTTTGGGTTGCTCAGCCTGATTTACTGGCGTTTGAAATTCTGCCATCTCCTCAACTGCAGGAGACAAGAACGCTAACCACAGGGCAAAATCAGCCCGTTGCTGATGCTGCAGCGCCTTACCTAAACGATCCCCTAACTGCCATTCATTGATAATAGGCTGCATACTGATGCCATCAGACAACGACTGTTGAGTTAATCGGCAAACGGTCAAAAAACTTTAGCAAAATGCTTTACATCAAACTTCAGTTTGATAAGATGCGCGCACTCGTGGAGGGGTTCCCGAGTGGCCAAAGGGATCAGACTGTAAATCTGCCGGCACTGCCTTCGAAGGTTCGAATCCTTCCCCCTCCACCATTCTTCTTCTGAGCACCAAATTCCTAAGTTAAACCACTCTTAGCAAATACTACTCAGGGGAAGGTGAGAACCTTCGTCAGGTTCGACAATGCGTAGCATTGAACAGCGGAACATAGTGACGCTGGCCTGTAAGGCGAGCGCAGCGAGTAATCCTTCCCCCTCCACCATTCTCCTTCTCAGCGTCAAATTCCTACGTTAAACCACTCTTAGCAAATACGACTTAGGGGAAGGTGAGAACCTTCGTCAGGTTTGACAATGCGTAGCATTGAACAGCGGAACGCAGTGACCAATACTATTGATTCTGGAACAGCACCGCACGGCAAGCCGAACGGAGCTGCCCTACTTCACTTAACGGGGTAACAGCTGTAATAATTCAGTTAATAAGCTGCTGGCACCAATGCGCATACCTTGCCTGGTCGCCGTCAGTCCGGTGATCTCTTCATACAGTTCCAGTAATTGCAATGCCTGTTCAACTGTCTTAACACCACCGGAGGCTTTAAAGCCCACCGGGCGCTCTGCTGCCGCAATACTGGTCAAAATGATCCTGGCCGCTTCCAGTGTACATCCCACTGGTACCTTACCGGTTGAGGTTTTAACGAAGTCGGCGCCACTGGCAATAACCAGTTCGGTAGCCTTAGTCACTTGCTGCGCCGTCAGTAACTCACCTGATTCAATAATTATTTTCAGCCCCAACCCCAGGCTGGCCTCTCTGACCGCGGTCAGAAAAGCACTCACCTCAGACTCGTTACCTGCCAGTAATTGTGAGTACGGCAACACACAATCAATTTCGGTGGCGCCCAAGGCCCGGCAGCGTGCAATATCAGCCAGAACCTGTGCCAGCGGCTGGTCACCGCCGGGAAAATTAACAACTGTCGCCAACTCGGTTGCCTTAGCGGCTGCGGCCAGATAGTCCGCCGTCTGAGACAAAAACTCCGGATAAACACAGAGCGCGGCAACAGGTGCAGGCAAAGCCGGGATGGCATTCAGCCAGGCGGCCATCTCAGCCTGACTATCTGCTTCAGTCAGCCGGGTGAGATCAAGTAGTTTCAACAGTTGTAATAAACGTAACGGATTGGTCATTGTCGGGTACTCTGTCTGAGCTTATTATTGAGTTTTGTTGCTGTAGTGACACGGTTTAGGCGCTAGTGCTCTTTCCAGTTAATTATGAATGATTCAGTCGGAATTAAAATGCCCTCAGGCAAGGCGCTTGTTTGCAGGTTTAGTGGCGCTAAATCAAAAACAAGCAACGACGTCTGAGGGCATTTTAAACCGACCCTACGGGCGTTTGCCAGGACTTCCAATGCCGCGTTGTCTCGTCTCGACAGAGCGCCACTATGCCTTCAACGAGTCGCCTTGCCTTGAAAGCCCTGGCAAACGCTGAACACGTCATAATTAACTGGAAAGAGCACTAGTTTAAACCAGAACTGGTAGCCTAATGCCAAAATGTTTTAAAAAAAATCGCTACCAGCGGGAATTTTTTGCTGCGCGCAGAGTCTGATTAGGTGAAGTAAAGCTGGTGAACATCTCTCCTTTAATCGATGTCCTTATGTTGCCGACCTGATGGTCGGCTTTTTTTACCCCTAATTCAACAGTTCGGCTTGGTGTTGTTTAAGCCAGGCTTTCGCTTCTCTATACTGTGGACAATGTTGCTGCACCAACTGCCAGAATGCGGGTGAATGATTCATATGCTGCAAATGCGCCAGCTCGTGGATCACTACATAGCGCCGGACCCAGAGCGGCACTTGCATTAACCGCCAGTTAAAGCCCAGCTCGCCGTTTTGTTTACAATGCCCCCACCGGCTGCGCCAGTTACCGACAACAACCGGACCTAATGTCTGCCGTAACCGCGCGGCAAGCTCGTTTGCCAACACGGGCAACTCCAGTAAGGCTTGCTCAGTAAAATGCTGTTGTATCAATTTTCGCGCATAATGTTCATGTCGCTCCGCGGCGATCTTTGTTGATAGCCTGAGCTCAAGCCCGTTTGCGTCAACATTGACGCTACTTTTTGCCGCCAGTTGCCAGCGAAATGGCACTGCCTGTCCCGAGACCAGGATCCTATCCCGCTGTAACCACGGCAGTATCGGCGGTGTTGTAATGCGCGCCAGCGTTTGCTGAACCCAGAGTTCTTTCTGCTGCAGCCAGGCACTTAGCCAGTGCCGGCAGATCGTGGCCGGAGCTCTGACATAAACCTCACCATTACGGATCGCCAGCTGCACCGTACGCCGCCGCTGACTATAGGAAATCTGGTATTTAATGTGCTGCATGTTGTCTACTTAGTCGTCACTATTACGGAACTAACGGTCACGGCGTTTCGCCGCTTGTCTGATGCGTGCTATTATCGAGCCAGCCTATTCGCGCAACGAAAAAATTATCTGGAATAACAATGAAGATCATCTCTTTTAATATTAACGGCATTCGCGCACGCCTGCATCAGCTGCAAGCGCTGATCGACAAACATCAGCCCGACATTATCGGCTTGCAGGAAATAAAAGTACAGGATAGCGAGTTTCCGCTGGCCGAGGTACAGGCCATGGGATATCAGGTATATCACTTTGGTCAGAAAGGGCATTATGGCGTTGCCATCTTAAGCAAAGTGCCAGCATTGTCGATGCAGTATGGCTTCCCTACTGACAGTGAGGACGCGCAGCGGCGCATGCTGATTGGCCAGTTCGCACTGGCTGACGGTAAACAGCTCACGGTATTAAACGGCTATTTCCCACAGGGAGAGAACCGTAGCCATGAAACCAAGTTTCCCGCTAAAACCAAATTTTATGCCGACCTACAGGCATATCTTGAGCAATACCATGACAGCAGTAAAGACTATCTGGCGGTGATTGGTGATATTAATATTTCACCAATTGACCTTGATATCGGCATTGGTGAAGCCAATGCCAAACGCTGGTTACGGGAAGGCAAAACATCCTTCTTACCGGAAGAGCGGGCCTGGTTACAACAATTGAAAGACTGGGGTCTGGTCGATACGTTCCGCGCGCTACACCCAACGCGTGACGCCCAATATAGCTGGTTCGATTATCGCTCTAAGGGTTTTGATGACAATCGTGGCCTGCGCATCGATGTCGTCATGGCCACGCCCCCCTTGGCTGCGCTTTGTACCGAAGCTGAAATCGATTATCAGATCCGCGGTTTGGAACGCCCTTCAGATCACGCACCGGTCTGGTCTGTATTTGCACTCTAACCAAGATCTGAACAGCACGCAGTAACGTCAACCTCGACCACCGGGCCTTTTTTAACGGCCCGGGTGATGTTAAATCCAGCGCCGCATCACAGTTTTATCGAGCTGCTGATAAGCTAACTGCAACAAACGGGCAAGATCGAAGTAATTCTTAGGGCTGCCCGGCAAAGCGGTGGTTTTTGCGTGTTGCTGGATCTGTTCACGGATCTCATTACCCCAGTTGATTAGTGCCGGCGGTAATGCGCTGTTAGCTCTGATCCCAAGCCAGTACCAGCCTTGCAGTGGCATTGAAGCCAACAGCAACATCATCGCCACTGCCGGCCCAAGAAAGCTAACACCTAATAATTTAATCTGCAGTATCGCAGTGACTATCGCCAGCACCGGCAAGTAGCGGGCAGCTTGCTTAGTCAGAAAAATAACTTTGTTTTCCGGGAAGATAGCATTAAGCTCAGGTTTCGCCGGCCAGGTATGGCTGTACTTCCAGCCGGTATTCAGAGTTGCAAACCAGGTAATCCGCATTACATCTCCCCTCTCTAACGACCATTACTCAGGATTAGACTCTCTTTACTCTAGCATAGTTGCCAGCTGATAGCTGCCGGCTTTTTCGGTCATGCGTTCCCGCCAGCGCATTAAACCAGATACATTTTTGTTACAACGGCATTTGCTACTATTCAGAAATCGAAAGCTTCATTTTTGTCGCTTTTTTACAGAATTCTTGCCCACTAACAGGCTATCAAAATTCATGCCATCGAATAATACAGATTAAATACAATAACATGGCGATTAACAGCAGAGGTTTTCAACAAAGTTATCCACAGAAACTGTGGACAACCTTTGCAGGATAAATTCAGACCCCGCTAGCCTCTGGTCTATTTTTAACTATCAAAAACAACCTATTTCGACGCTAATTTTTATCAAAGCGTTGAAACACTCTATTTTCGCTAAAACACCTTACCTTGACTCACGGATTTCAGCACAAACTACTGCATCTGTTGATCCTTTACGTTATTATCAGCACATCAGATTGATGGAGTTACGGTGATACTGTGATCAGTTGGCAGCAAGACTGGCGAAAAATAACAGGCGCCCCGATCAAAAGCCCGTTCACCGGGGCTGTGTTGCCGGCAGAGCAACATCCCGAACCATTATACCAGCAGAACCTGTTACCGGTTGCGATTACGGCAAAGCTACAGCATGGCCTGATCGTCGCCCCCTTTGCCGGTCTGTTCACCACCCAGCTTGATACCGAACGCCGCTTAGTATTGCGCCATGCTTCCGGGCTGCGGTTATTATTAGAGTTACCGTCAAATATCATTGATTTGCACGGTCGCGGCTTGCATTGGCTAAGCAATCGGCAATTGCAGGTGAATGCCGGCCAACCATTACTGCAGCTGGATCTGGCATTTCTGGAATTAGAACTGGAACTGGATGCTCTGTACTGTGCGCTGGTGCTCGATTTGCCCAAACCGGCAGAGAGCAAAGTATTTTGCCGGCAAGCCAAGGTCAACGCTGCCCAAGACCCTCTTTTTATTATTCAAACGAGCAGAACCTCAGCATGATGACATTATATGGTATTAAAAATTGTGACACCGTAAAAAAAGCCCGCCGCTTTCTCGAACAACGCAGCCAACCCTATCAGTTTCACGATTACCGGCAGGATGGGTTAACTGCAGAACTGTTAGAACAGTTTGCTGCCCAGCTTGGTTGGCAATCGTTGCTGAATACCCGCGGTACCACCTGGCGCGCCCTGGACGACGCTGACAAAGCGGAGCTGGACGAGCAAAAAGCGCTAAGTCTGATGCTGGCACAGCCCGCCTTAATCAAAAGACCACTGCTGGTAGCGGGCGAGCGCTATTTACTCGGTTTTTCCGAGCAGAGTTATCAAGATATTACTAACTAATCCTAAGGCAGCAGTATGAGTAATCTAGTAGATCCAGCCGCAAATCCAACCTTAGCGCTGGCAATGGATCTGATGGCCCGGCCGTCAGTCACCCCGGAGGATGCGGGATGCCAACCGTTAATGGCAGCGCGCCTGCAACAACTTGGTTTTCAGATTGAGATGTTGCCCTTTCACGATACGTTAAATATGTGGGCTCGCCGCGGCCAGGGTAAGCCGCTGTTCTGTTTTGCCGGACATACTGATGTGGTTCCTGCTGGCCCGCTGGAACAATGGCATACTCCTCCTTTTACGCCAACCATTATCGGTGACACCCTGTTTGGGCGGGGCGCGGCCGATATGAAAGGCAGCTTAGCGGCGATGGTGGTCGCAACAGAGCGTTTTATCGATGAATATCCGGAGCCTGCCTTTGATCTGGCCTATCTGATCACCAGTGACGAAGAAGGCCCCTTTATCAATGGTACCGTGAAAGTAGTGGAAACGCTGGAAGCGCGACAGGAGAAAATCCGCTGGTGTCTGGTCGGTGAGCCGTCCAGTGGTAAGCAACTTGGCGATGTCATTAAAAATGGCCGCCGCGGCTCCTTAACCGGCCATTTAACGGTTAAGGGTATTCAAGGCCATGTTGCCTATCCGCAACTGGCGGATAATCCGGTGCATAAAGCCGCTCCCGCTTTAGCGGCACTGGCGGCAGAGATCTGGGATCAGGGTAATGCCTTCTTTCCGGCTACCAGTTTCCAGATTGCCAACATTCATGCCGGTACCGGTGCGTCAAATGTGATCCCGGGTGAACTTAAGGTGATGTTTAACTTTCGCTACAGCACTGAGGTCACGGCCGATATTTTACAACAGCGGGTCTACGCCATTTTGGATCGCTTCGGCCTGAACTATCAGCTGGACTGGACGCTGAACGGTCTGCCATTTTTAACTGCCAGCGGTGATTTAGTCGCGGCGACCGTCGCGGCGGTAGAACAGGTTCGTGGTATAACACCACGTTTGGAAACCACTGGCGGTACCTCGGATGGCCGCTTTATTGCACCTACCGGGGCTCAGGTAATAGAACTCGGCCCAATTAATGCCACTATTCATAAAATCAATGAATGCGTGGCTATAGCCGATCTGACGCAGCTGACGGATATTTATCACGCCCTGCTGGTTAACCTGCAACAACGGCTCAGCCATGCAGTTAACTGAACTGAGCCCGGCGCTTCTGACCGGGCAGGATGCCGGCCCGATGCAACTGGTCGAACATAACCAGCAATTGCATCAGGCCGTGATACCCGCTTACCGGCAAATGCAGCAGGCAGCCGCGCAGCAGGGGATCGCAATCAGATTGGTATCCGGTTGGCGCAGCTTTGAACGCCAGGCCGCGATCTGGCAAGCCAAATGCGAAGGTCGCCGCCCGGTATTTGACCGCTGGCAGCGTCTGCTAAAGATTGAACACTATCAGGGTCTGGCGAAGCTGGAAGCCATTATGCTGTACTCTGCACTGCCCGGCGCCAGTCGTCATCATTGGGGCAGTGACCTGGATATTTATGATGCCGCTGCGGTCAGTAACGACTACCAGGTACAACTGCAACAGAGTGAATATAGCGCCGGCGGCCCCTTCTATCGCTTAAGTCAATGGCTGACGCAGCATGCTGCGCAGTATGGTTTTTTTTTACCGTATCGCGAGTTTCAAGGCGGGGTCGCGGCTGAACCCTGGCATCTGAGCTATCAACCGCTGGCGGCACGCTGCCAACAGGCACTGACGCTGGAACAACTGCGCTTAGTGCTGCAACAGCACCCTATTGCCGAACAACAGACTGTACTGGCACATTTACCTGAGCTGTACCGGCGCTTTATCTGTAACATTTGCGAGGCACTACCATGAATTGGCCATTATTCTGGGCGCTGTTACTGGCCTTTGGTTTTATTATCGGCAATGTGCTGTTGGTTAAGCACTCGGCCAAAATGAAAATGCCGGCGTTAAAAGCCCTGCCAGAAGCCTTACCGAAACAACCGACGCCAGCCGATACCACAGCGGCGGCATCAGACTCAGCCACCTCTGCTACAGCACCGGCGGCAGCCGCTACGACTGCTCAAAAGCCGAATAGCCCTGAAGAAAGCGCTGCAGCTGATCGCGCAGATTAGGCGGAGTGCCTTTGATCACCAGGGTATCGGTTCTCAGATCATAACTCACCCGCTCACCGAGCAGCTTTTCATCAAAGCTGAGCGATAAGCCACCGCCGGTACCGTTAAACTTTACCAGCTTTTTAAGCTCTTTAACTTCTACCGGGAACTGCTCCGCTACTGCCAGCTGTTGCTCGGCACAATAGTGTAGGAAGCCGTTTTCCTGCTCCGGATCGACCACGGCAGACAGCTCAGCTAACACTACTTCTTGTCCGGCTTTCGCACGCTCTTCACAATAATCAAATACCTGGCGCCTTGCTGCGGTTTTTTCTTCCGGCGCAAATTCTGCCGCCCCCAGATATTCCTCCACCGAAGCTAATACCAGTTGACTGTTTGCTTTGGCATCAGTGCCTTCGGCACAACCCAGAAAATCCAGAAAGAAATCCGCGACCTTACGTCCGGCGCGGCCGCGGATAAAACTGATGTAATGCCCCTGCTCACGGTTTACCGCATATTCGGTCAGATCCAACCGCGCTGCCAGCTGCATCCGGCTGATATCCAAATGGCGGGAAGTTGCCAGCTCCAGCTGCTCAGTTAATTCAAAGTGATCTTTGCTGCCCAGCAGGCAGATCAATAAAAATTCGCTGGCCAGGTAGCGGTAATGTGCCAGCAATAAATAACCGGTCTCCGGCAGTTGATGCTGGGATAACTCCTGCACCAGCGCGTCGGTGGTAGCACGGCTAAACCCCAGATAATCACTGTTGCCGCTCTGCCAGTCAGCCAGCGCCAAAGCCACCTTGGGTGACTTTTCAGTTTCAAAGGCAGCGTAGCCTTTGGCCGGCTTGCCGTTATAAGCCAGGTGAAGCTGCTCGACCAAATTTGCTACGGCGCCGCTACGCCCAATCAGTGCCTCCCGATAGTGGGCCTGGTGCTCACCACTGTCTGTTAGCGCAATATAATTAATGGCCAGATGCTGCATCTCTACCGACATAAATTTTCCTGTTTATTCTGAATTCTGTTACTATTCTATCTGTTTATGCGTCTTTAATCTGAGTAATCCATGCCGATTGTATCAAAATATTCCAGTAGCCAGATTGAAAAGCTGGTCAATCAACTGCTCGACACCCTGCACCAGCAACACGCCACCACTGAGCTAAGCCTGATGTGTTTGGGTAATGCGGTTAGCCATATTATCAATACCTCTGTGCCGGCAGCGCAACGTACCGCCGTCGCCAGCAGCTTTAGCCAGGCTCTGGCTGACGCCATTCAAAGCGACAAGCATTAAGCCTTATGGTGCTGGAACAAAACCTGTCCTTAGTCAAAAAAGTTAACCGGTTACTAAACTGGGGGCACTGGTTTACCTTTTTCAATATATTGCTGGCACTGTTGATAACCAGCAGTTTCTGGTGGTCAGAGCCCCTGCCACAAACGGTGTTGGGCAGTGTGTATCTGCTGGTTAACTGGTTGGGACATACTGCATTTTTGTGCTTTATGTTCTTTATTCTGACCATATTCCCACTGTCGTTGATCTTTCCTTATCAAAAACATGTCCGCGGCCTGGGTGCAACTCTGGCCACCATTGGCATGGTACTGCTGATTTTTGATGCCTATGTCTATAACCAGCTTGGTTATCATCTTGGCAGTGCGTCCTATGACCAAACGCTGGCCTTACTCAGGGCGCAGGTGGTCACCAACTTGCGCAATTTTGTATTAATTGTCACGCTGGTCGGTGCGCTGTTGCTAACGCTGCAGATCTGGTTAAGTAACTTTTGCTGGAAAAAAATCAGCCGCCTTTCCGCCTCAGGTATCGGTCAACCGGCTTTGGCTCTGTTCTTTGGTAGTTTTATGCTTAGCCATCTGCTGCACATCTACGCCGATGCCCGCTTGAATTTCGATATTACCCGCCAGGATAATGTGCTGCCTTTCTCCTACCCGGCCACAGCGAAAAGCTTACTGGCTCGCTATCAGTTGGTAGATTTAACCGCTCGCGCCAAACGCCAGGCCGATAAGCTGAGCCTGGAACATGCCAATCGCAGCAGCCAGCTGTTAAGCTGCCAGGCCGGCGCTACCGAATCGACCTTATTATTAGTTACAGCCAGCATCACAGCGGAACAATTAGCTTTGTTACAGCAACAGGGCCTGCGCAGCCATGATCAGCATTTCGCCCCAAACAATGCTGCTGAAGCGCTGTTAAACCTGCTGTACGGTCAGTTTAAAGCGACAGCAGATGCCGCCAGCGCACTGCAGATGATACCGGCCTGGCTTAACAGCGTTAACGCTACTGACATTCAAGTGGTTAACCGCACACCAGAGCTGAATTCGTTACTACCCTGGGCCAACACAGAGCTTAGCCCTGCCAGGCTAAATATCGTATTTGATGCGGACTTTTCCCGGCATTGGTCAGAATACCAGCAATTTAGCCGGCTAATCGTCGTGCCGTTACATAGTGAAAATGCCAAGTTTCAGCTGGCGCCGGTTACAGCCTATCTGCGCTGGCCGGCGCTGTTAAGTCAGGCCCGGCAACATGGTAGTCAGCAACTGGACTGGTTACCGACCTTATTGGGCAGTATTGGCTGTGAAACGGAAAACCGCTGGCTGGGAGACAATTTATTTCAGCCGGAAACCCTGCCCAAACTGAATATCAGTCAGCAGGATATTATCAGTATCCGCAAAGATAAGATGATGATCTTGCGCCAGGACGGCAGCTACGGCGTCTGGTCGGCAGGTACCCTGGTGCCACTTAACGATCCGCTCAATGTGCCTATGCTGGTTGACGCCTTAAAGCGACTCGAGGAATAAGCCGTTACTGTAACGAGGTCGGAGCCTTAATTCTTGGCCGGCGCCCCGCCAGTTCTAATTCAGCCAAGTGATACAGGTTGGTTAAGGCGATTGGCGGTGGTGGCTCGGCAAAGCATTCAATATAAGCGACTTCCGCTTCTTTGGTAATTTGCTGAAACAGTTGGTCGTAAAGGCTAAAGCCATCATAGCTATAGGGCTCATTTAGCTCCGCTACTTTCAGCTCCTGCTGGCGGCGCATAAAATAATTCATCAAAAACTCGTACTGCTTAATATCCAGCAATTGCCGACAATCCACCTTGCCACCTTTTTCTCTATTGCACGAACCTGCGCGAACTTTGCCATTTTACGCTGCCAAAGCACGAAAGATTCATCACATTTTCTGATTAACACAATTTTATTTATTCACTTTAATTAATAATGAGAACCGCTATCATTTACTTAAGCAGATGATTCGGGAGACCCGTTATGATTAAAACCATTACCTTTGCCATTATGCATTTTAGTATTGCCTTTGGCGTAACTTACCTGATCACCGGTGATTTGGTGTTAGGCGGTCTGGTGGCCATTATCGAGCCAGCCGTTAACACTGTGGGCTACTTCTTTCACGAGAAAATCTGGCAGAAGTTTGATCGGAAAAAAGCACCCGCAACGCCGTTATTGACTAAAGGTTTTATCAAGTTATAGCCCTGCTGCTGCGATTATGCAGCAGCAAAGCGTTAAAACCGCTATACTAGCCGCTATTTGATTGTAATAAGGCAAAAATAGCGATGATGTCACTGGGTACCCTTAATACCCTAACCGTAAAGAAACAGGTTAAGTTCGGTTTTTATTTGGATGGCGAAAGCTGGGGCGAAATTTTACTGCCCAACAATGTCGCACCGGCGGGTTTACAGCCTGGTCAACAACTGAATGTGTTTCTGTATCTCGACTCCGAAGATCAATTAATCGCCACTACCGAGCGTCCGAAAGTGATGGTGGGCCAGGTTGCCTATTTACCGGTCGTCGCCAGCACTAAAGTCGGTGCTTTTTTAGATTGGGGCCTGAAAAAAGATTTGTTGGTGCCCTTTAGTGAACAACAAATTCCACTAAAAGTCGGCCAGCACTATCTGGTGTATTGCTATGTTGATGTCAGTAACCGCATTGTCGCCTCAACCAAGCTGGATCGCCATCTGCATAAAACCGCGGCGCCCTATAAAGAGGGTGACAAGGTAGAAGTGATTATCAGTGAGCAGACCGATCTCGGTTACAAAGCCGTCGTTAATCATCAGCATTTTGGCGTGTTATATAACAATGAAGTATTTAAGCCGCTGCGCCGCGGTGACAAGCTGACCGCTTATGTGGTGAAGGTTCGTGATGATGGTAAGCTCGACTTACGGCTGAACAAAGCAACCTTTGAGCAAGCTAACGTGCTGGGTAACCAGATCTTAAAGCAGTTAAAAGCGAACGGCGGTAAACTGGCGTTAACCGATAAGAGCGCACCGGAGCTGATTTATCAGCAATTTGGTGCCAGCAAGAAAGCCTTTAAACAGGCTATCGGTACCTTATATAAAGAGCGCAAAATTGTGATCACTGAGCAAGGTTTGCTGTTAGTACCGGAACAACCGGCTGCTGACGCGTGACGGTATGCTGCAAACAACAACGCCGGCAAAATGCCGGCGTTGTTGTTTTGATGCTTCTTTAAAGTGGGTTAAAACACACTGCGGTTCTGTGGTTTACTGAGCACCAAATGCACCGCACTGGTGGCGCGCTCACGAAAGCCGCCTTCGCAGTAACACAGGTAAAAGTGCCACAACCGAATAAAATTATCGTCATAACCCAGCTGATGCACCGCATCACGCTGTGCCATAAAATTATCACACCAGTCTTTTAACGTTCTGGCGTAATCAAAACCAATATCCTGTACCTGACGGATCACCAGATCAGTTTTATTGGCTACAGCACTGGCCATCCGGCTAATTGAGGGTAAACAACCGCCCGGAAAAATATAGCGTTTAATAAAGTCGACCTCACGCACATACTGTTGATAACGGTGATCGACCATCGTAATCGCTTGCAGCACCATAATGCCGTCCGGCTTTAACAGGCTGCTGCACTTTTCGAAGTAGTTATCCAGAAAATCATCGCCGACGGCTTCGATCATTTCAATGGAGACTAACTTATCGTAGGTACCGGTTAGTAAGCGATAATCTTCAAATAGTAAGGTGATTTTATCCTGCAGGCCAAGCTCAGCTACCCTCGCCTTAGTATAATCATATTGTTGCTGTGAAATCGTGGTGGTGGTGACTTTACAACCATAGTGCTGGGCGGCATAGATCGCCATACTGCCCCAACCGGTACCAATTTCAATAAGATGATCAGAGGCTTTTAACTGCAAACGTTCACAGATCTGCTGCAACTTATGCTGTTGTGCCTGCTCTAGTGTACTGTCTGCTGACGGATAGACCGCACTGGAATACATCATACTCGGGTCCAGAAACAGCTGATACATGGCATTACCCAGGTCATAATGGGCAGCAATATTGCGTCTGGACTGTGAAATCGTGTTGCGGTTACGGAAATTCAGCAGCTTAAGCATTGGCCGGCTCAAGCGCGCCCAAGTCGAGTCCATCTTATCCAGCACGTCGAGGTTACGAGCGAAAATTTGCACCAGCGCGGTTAGGTTATCGCAGCGCCAGAAGCCGTGAATATAGGCCTCGCCCCCACCCACTGAACCAGCCAGAACTAGTTTTTGATAAAAGGCTGGATCGGTCACTGTAATAGTGGTTTTTAGTTCGGCATCAGCATCACCAAACTGCTGCGCTTCACCGGCTTCTATTACGGTAATACTGCCATGGCGTAACTGACTTAAAAAATTCAGGGTAAATTTGCGACACAGCCGGTCAAACCAGCCTAAATTATCAAACACCGCTTTTTCGCTTAGCGATAAACTCATGACTCAGAACCTCGGGATTTAGGGTGGGCATACACCGGAACGCGTTTTATCAAAAGCTTCAATGCCTGCCAGTAGATACGACTCATAATCTGTACGCTTTGCCACGGCTGCCGGATCAGGATCCGCCGGCGTACCGCCTGGGTCAGCGCAAAGCGTTGTAATTTAAACCAGGCGCTAAATACCGCCTGCTGCTGCTTTAAATTGGTAATACTGCAAAACAGCTGCTCAGTGGGCTCCTCAATCTGCCAGCGATATTCCATATCCAGCGGATTAAAGGGCGAGACATGAAAGGCTTTTTGATGCTGATACTGCTGCTGTTCGCTACTTAGCGTTTGCAAATAATAGTGCCGCTCATTCCACGGCGTATTGGTAACTTCACAGAGCAAATAACGCAATTCACCACTGTCGTTATAGCAGTAGTACAGCGTCAGCGGACTAAAATAAAGCCCCCAACTGGCCAGTGGTGACAGTATAAACACCTTGGCGATTGGCTCTGTACCACCCAGCAGTTGTACCTTATCGCGTACCGCCTGCGCTAAATCAGCATCACCCGCCAGATAATCGGCACGGCGAAAACTAATAGCGCCGAAACGTTCAGCCTGAATACCCACCGCGGTTAAGCTGGCAGGGGTCAGTTGGCTGCAGTCCAGCCAGTAGGCAGCATAGGGGTAATCAAAGCCATGCTGCTTTGGCAAAAAGCGCTTATGACCGACCCGGCCACAATAGACAGCGTGACCGGGCTGCATCAGTAGTCCACTCCCAACAGGGCGGCAACATCAACTGCGCTACGGGCGCCATCTTCATGAAAGCCGTTATACCAGTAGGCACCGCAGAAATAGCTATGCCGCTGACCGTTAATTTGGCTGCGTTGCTGCTGACAAGCTAAGGTCATATGGTTATACACCGGATGGGCATAGTGATAGATCCCCAAAATCTTATCCTTAGCAATACGTTGGGTATTGTTCAGCGTAACACAAAAGGTGACAGGTGCCTGCAAGCGCTGCAGCATATTCATATTGTAAGTCAGGGTGGCGCGGTCACTGTGCTGGCTGTCCAGGTTATAGTTCCAGGAGGCCCAGGCGGCTCTGCGCTCTGGCAACAAAGAGGTGTCGGTATGCAACACCACCTCATTTTCCTGATAGGCAATACCGCCGAGAATTTGCTGCTCCGCGTTACTCGGATCCTGCAACAGCTTTAATGCCTGATCGCTATGGCAAGCAAACACGACTTTGTCATACTGCTCGGTATGACCGTCCGCAAATTGAATGGTCACGCCCGTCTCGTCACGGCGTACACCGCTGATCTGCTGATTTAAGCGAATGCTATCAGTGCCCGCCTTTGCCAGCAGCGCGTCAACATAGCTTTGGGAGCCACCTTTAATGACCGCCCACTGTGGCCGTTCATTGACATTCAGCAGACCATGATTGTTAAAGAAGCGCAGGAAAAAGCGCACCGGAAATTTTGGCATTTCGGTCAAACCGGCTGACCAAATCGCCGCGCCCATCGGCATTAAATAGTTATCGCGAATACCTTTACCAAAGCCATGTTTATCCAGAAAGGTACCGAGATCCAAATCCAGATCCGCATGATCTTCGGCAACCAACTGCTTACCAAGCTTGTTAAAGCGCACAATCTCCAGCAGCATTTTCCAGAACGATGGCCGCAGGATATTTCGCTTCTGCGCAAACAACGAGGCGAAGTTATTGCCGTTATATTCCAGATTATGTTGAGTATTTTTAACGGAAAAGCTCATCTCAGTAGGCAGCGATGCCACACCCAATTCGGCAATAAACTTATTAAACACCGGATAGGTCCAGTTATTAAATACTATAAAACCGGTATCGATAGGATAGGTTTTACCCTGATATTCCACCAGCTTGGTCGCGGTATGGCCGCCCAGATAATCATTGGCTTCCAGCAAGGTCACCTGGTATTTTTGCTTCAGTAAATACCAGCTGAGCATACCGGCGATACCGCCACCTATTACTGCTATACGCATAAGATCCCTTATGAAATACTTATCATTAATTTAAGCGACATAAGCTGCGACTATTAGCTCGCAGCGATTTTTTGTTTAACCTGCCGGGTAAACCAGCCCAACAGCGGAATATGCTGATAGACCATTTCGGTCAGATCATAGTAATCGCGGTGATAACAAATCCGCCCATCCTGCCAGGCCAGCTCGGTGCTACCGTGCACCAGAATTTCCTGCCCTTTGGCAAAGGCCGGGTGACTAAAGCGCATCTGCCAGCTCAGAAAGCCCCGCTCGCCCTGACACAGGCCGCTTACCGGCGTAAAGCGGGCATAATTTAAGCGCTGATAACCATGAGCCAGATAGTGTTGTAACGCCGAGCGGCTATTAATTTCATGCACCGGATCAATAAACTGTACCTGTTCCGCATAATAGTCAGCGATGGCATCCAGACCATTCGCAGATAGACTGTTATAAAAATCTAAAAACGCTTGTAGTTTAGGGTCAAGCATCGACTGCCTCCGCCGCCTTACCTTTTACTGCTGCAAACAGCACCAGCGTCTGTTTACGGGCCTCATTATGATCAACTATTGGCTTTACGTAGCCTTTGGGGGTAACCAGCCGGTGCGGCCAATGTAAATCCTTGCCAGTTTTCGCCGAGAGCTCTGGCACAAATTGCCGGATAAAGTCACCGCTAGGGTCAAAACGCTCACTTTGGGTAACCGGATTAAAGATCCGGAAATAAGGTGCCGCATCCGTGCCGGTAGACGCGGCCCACTGCCAACCGCCATTATTGGCTGCAAAGTCACCATCGAGCAGCTTTGACATAAAATATTGCTCGCCCCAGCGCCAATCAATATGTAAGTCCTTGACCAGAAAGCTGGCAGTAATCATCCGCAGCCGGTTATGCATCCAGCCGGTTTGATTCAGCTGGCGCATGGCGGCATCCACGATCGGATAACCGGTTTCACCGCGACACCAGGCAGTAAAGCGTGCCTGCTCGTTTGGCCATTGGATCAGATCGGTCTCTGCCTGAAAGGCGCGGTGTTTGATTAAGTGAGGAAAGGCGACCAGGATATGCTTATAAAAATCACGCCAAATCAGTTCAGACAACCAGACCGCCGCGCCGCTTTTCTCCTGCCACAGTGCCTCTTTGGCCTCCAGTTGCAACCGGGCGACGCACTGCTGTGCTGATATCACGCCGATGGCTAAATAAGGCGATAACTGTGAGGTACCATCGATCGCTGGGAAATCCCTATCCTGCTGATAAGCGCTGACCCGCTGCTGACAAAAATTGCGCATCTGCGTCAGGATCTCCGCTTCGCTAACCGGCCAGTCGCCTGAGCTCTGATCCGGCGCTTGCATCGGCGCTAATGCCGGTAGCGACAATGCGTGTTCCATCTGCAGCGCTGGCTTCGGATAACACTGAATACCGTCAGACGCCAGGCGCTGTAACCAGTTGCGCTTAAAGGGGGTAAAGACCTTATAGATCTCGCCTTGCTGGGTGCGGATACTGCCAGGCGGCATAATGCAAAGCCGGTCAAACCAATGTGCGGCGACACCCTGCTGTGCTAATAAGGCGCTAACCTGCTGGTCGCGGCGCTGCTCGCGCAGTTCATATTCAACCTGCGCATACAGCGCCTTAACACCAAGTGGCAATAGCGCTGCGATTAATGGCGCGCAGCTGGCATAGTCACTGCCTTCCACCGCCAGCAGCGGAATATTCAACGCCGCCAGCTCTGTTTGCATCGCCTGCACGCGACGGCGCAGCAGATCCTGACGCAGCGGTGCCATCTGATGCGCGTTCCAGCTTAGTGGTGTGGCGATAAACAGCGCCAGCACAATGCCCTTGTCATGCGCTGCAGCACTGCAGGCGGTATAGAGTGCCTGATTATCATAGACACGCAAATCATGTCTCAGCCAGACCAGATGTACAGGTGTTTGCATCAGGCGCGTAATCCTAATTGTTCCGGATAAGGGGCAAAGTAACTTTGCTGTTGTAAGTATTGGTTTGGATAGCGCCGCAGATGATGCTGTAATAAGGTCACCGGCGCTAACAGTGGTACGAAGCCGCGGCGGTAGCGATCAATCAGTTCGCTTAATTCAGCACGGCTGGCTGGCTCCAGCACTTTCTTAAAAAAGCCCTGTAAATGTTGCAGCACATTGGTATGTTGTTTACGGCTGGCAATTTGCCGCATCGCCTGCATTAACTCCGTCAGATAGCGCAGTTGCAACTCTTGCGGCTGAAATAACTTAGCTTCAGCGACCAGACGCCCCAGCTGCCGGTATGCTTGCGGACTATGCGCCAACAGCTGGAATTTATAGCGGCTGTGAAACGCCACCAACTTACCAATACTAAAGCCATCGCGCATACTTTGCTGGTAGTCATAACAGGCAAAAATCCGGGCGATAAAATTCTCCTTTAACGCCGGATCCAGCAAGCGGCCATCTTCCTCCACCGGTAACCAGGGATAATGCTGCATCAGCTGCCGGGTATAAAGCCCGACCGCTTGTTTCCCCAGGTTATTACCTTCCGCATCATAAAGTTTTACCCGCTCCATGCCACAGCTTGGTGACTTGGCGCAAACAATATAACCACTTAAATCTGCCAGCTGCGGCAGCAGCTTAGCGGTGAAGCTCAGCATCTGCTCGGTGTAATCCAGACTATTATCGCGGGTTTGTACTAAACGGATCTGCTGCTCAGCATTATACTGCAGGCGAATTGGCGGTCGCGGCACACTCATGCCAATGGCTTGCTCCGGACACACCGGCACATACTCCACCAGGGGCTTTAACTGCTGCGTACAAAAGGTTGAAGCTTTATGCCCGCCGTCAAAGCGCACTTGCGCGCCCAGCACACAGGCACTGATGCCAATTTTTACTGCCATATTCTTTAACCCATAACTGACTTGTTTTCTTTACAGCACCGTAGTGCAAACGGATCAATCATCTTGAAAAAAAGCAAAAAAAAACGGTAGTTAGTTACCTAACTACCGTCTCTGTCGAAGATACAGCCCTACTTCTTACTGGTGCCTGTCTCAACCCGCGACTTTAATTTCTGTCCCGGGCGGAAAGTCACCACGCAGCGGGCCGAGATCGGAATGTCTTCACCGGTTTTCGGATTGCGTCCCGGTCGTTCATTCTTCACCCGCAGGTCGAAATTACCAAAGCCGGAAAGCTTAACCTGTTCGCCCGACTCCAGTGCCGTCCGGATTTCTTCAAAAAAAGCTTCCACTATCAGCTTGGCATCGCGTTTGCTCACGCCAAATTTGGTAAACAGACGTTCTGCTAAATCAGCTTTGGTAAGCGCCATCTTTAATCCCTCAACGTTGCGTCGAAATCATCTTTAAGCACGCTAACCACTTGATTTACCACTTGTTGGATATCTTTATCCTCAAGGGTACGCGCCTTATCCTGCAAGGTCAGCGCGATCGCCAGTGACTTAAAGCCGTCTGCGACACCCTGACCGGTGTATACGTCAAACAATTTTAGGTCAACTAACTGATTTACGCCAACTTTTTTTATACTAGCAACAATATCGGCAAAATGCACATCAGATTTCACGACAATCGCCAGATCGCGACGGTTCGCCGGATACTTCGACAGCTCCTGCGCCTGTACTATATGCCGCTCGCCAAGTGCAGCCAGTTCTAATTCAAACAGATAGGCTTTGCCTTTAATGCCCAGCTTGCGCTCGGCTTCCGGATGTAAGGCCCCCAGATAACCTGCCGCCAGATCATTGACCCACACTTGCGCGGTTTGCCCCGGATGAAGTGCACTGTGCTCAGCGGCGCTAAAGCGTACCTGATCATTGGCTGACAGCAAGCCCAATAAGGCTTCTACATCGCCTTTGATATCAAAGAAGTCTACTGGCCGCTCAGCGATACTCCAGTGCTCATTGGCCAGTGAACCAACAATCACACCGCCAATCACCGGTACCTGACGCACGCCACCTTCTGCTGTCGCATCCGGAATAAACTTCAGGCCATATTCAAATAAGCGTAACCGGTTTTGCTGCCGGCTTTGGTTATATTGCACCGCCTGCAGTAAACCTGGCCACAGGTTAAGCCGCATCGCCGACATATCGGCTGAAATTGGGTTAGGCAATACCAACGCATCTACGCCCGGGAACAGGCTTTGCTGGACCTTAGGATCGACAAAGCTGTAGGTGATGGCTTCCTGATAACCACGGTCAACCAGTAGCTGGCGCATGGTGTCAACACTTAAGGCTGCTTCTTTAAAGCTGCGCATTTTCAGGGCGGCTACCGGCGCGACATTCGGAATATTGTTATAGCCATACACCCGCGCCACTTCTTCAATCAGATCTTCGGCGATACTGATATCAAAGCGATAGCCCGGTACCAGAACCTGCCAGCCGTCCGCTGTTTCAGTAACCTTTAAACCCAGCCGGCTCAGAATATCGCTGACTTCTGTTTTCGCGATCTGATGCCCCAGAATACGGTCAAGCTTAGCTTCCGTTAACAGGATCGGGGCTTTTTGTGGTAAATGCTCAGGCGCCACCGCTTCGACCACCGGACCGGCTTCGCCACCGACAATTTGCAGTAACAGCGCCGTTGCCCGCTCCATAGCAGTACGTTGCAGCTCAGGATCAACACCGCGCTCATAACGATGTGACGCATCGGTGTGCAAACCGTATTGCCGTGCTTTACCAGCAATCAGCTGCGGTGCAAAGAAGGCGCTTTCGAGGAAAATATCCGTCGTTTCCGCCGTTACACCACTGTGCAGGCCACCGAAAATACCGGCCATCGCCAGTGCTTTTTGCTGGTCAGCAATCAGTAAGGTATTGTCTTGCAGCGTGACCTCGTTGCCATCGAGCAACGTCAGTTTTTCACCGCTGTGGGCAAAGCGCACCTGAATATCACCGTCCAGCTTCGCCAGATCAAAGGCATGCATCGGATGACCGAGCTCCAGCAGCACATAGTTGGTGACATCCACTACCGGATCAATACTGCGGACACCACAGCGGCGCAGTTTTTCGGTTAACCACAGCGGACTTGCGGCACTGAGATTAACGTTACGGATCACCCGGCCTAAATAACGTGGGCAAGCCGCCGGTGCCAGTAACTGAATGGCTTTGCTGTCACTAATAGTGGCTGGCACCGCGCTAATTTCCGGCTCACAGACGCTCAGTTTATTCAGTACTGCGACTTCCCGCGCCAGCCCCTTAATACCCAGGCAGTCGGCTCGGTTTGGTGTTAGGTCTACTTCGATACTCAAATCATCCAGCGCTAAATATTGGCGCAGATCCTGACCAATGGGCGCATCGGCCGGTAACTCAATAATACCGTCTGAATCATCCGCCATGCCAAGCTCAGAGAACGAACACAGCATGCCATGTGATGGCTGACCGCGTAACTTAGCCTGTTTAATTTCAAAGTTACCCGGTAACACGGCACCAACGGTAGCGACAGCCACTTTAAGACCAAGACGGCAGTTTTTGGCGCCACAAACGATATCCAGCAGCTCGGCGCCACCGATATTTACTTTAGTTACCTGCAGTTTATCCGCTTCCGGATGCTTACCACACTCGACGACTTCGCCCACTACCACACCGTGGAAATCACCAGCAACCTTGTCCATGCCGTCCACTTCCAGACCGGCCATCGACAACTGTTCAGATAAGGCTGTGCTATCCAGTGCCGGATTCACCCATTCCCGTAACCAGGATTCACTAAATTTCATTGCTTGCTACTCCGCTTATCTGAACTGCTTTAAGAAACGAACATCATTTTCGAAGAAGGCGCGCAGATCGGTCACACCGTAGCGCAACATCGTCAGCCGCTCTACACCCATACCAAAGGCAAAACCGCTATACACTTCAGGGTCGATGCCTACCGAGCGCAACACATTCGGGTGCACCATACCGCAGCCCAATACCTCCAGCCATTTGCCATTCTTACCCATCACATCCACTTCGGCGGATGGCTCAGTAAAGGGGAAGAACGACGGCCGGAAACGGATTTTTAAGTCTTCTTCGAAGAAGTTATGTAAAAAGTCATGCAGGATACCTTTGAGCTCGGTAAAGCTGACATTTTTATCCACCATCAAACCTTCCACCTGGTGGAACATCGGGGTGTGAGTCATGTCGTAATCGTTACGATACACGCGGCCGGGTGAAATAATCCGCAGTGGTGGCTGTTGCTGCTCCATAGTACGGATCTGCACACCCGAAGTCTGGGTGCGCAACATCAGCTTCGGATTAAAATAAAAGGTATCATGATCGGCCCGAGCCGGGTGATGCTCCGGAATATTCAGCGCATCAAAGTTGTGGAAATCGTCTTCAATTTCCGGGCCCTGCTTGGTTTCAAAACCCAGCTCAGCGAAAAAGCTTTCGATCCGCGCTATAGTGCGGCTGACCGGATGTAAACCACCTTGCTCCAGGGTGCGGCCTGGCAGGGTAACATCAATTTTTTCCTGTGCCAGTTTGGCCAGTAATTGGGCTTGTTGCAGCGCATCACGCTTTTCGTTCAGCGCATCCTGAACCTGCTGCTTTAGTTCGTTAATATGCTGGCCGGCCAGCTTACGCGCTTCCGGATCCATCGCGCCTAAAGATTTCAGCAGCTCAGTGATGCTGCCTTTTTTGCCCATAAAGGTTACGCGAACCTCTTCCAGAGCCGGAATATCGTTAGCCGCAGCTACTGCGGCCAGCGCTTCTTGTAATATCGCTGACAGGTTCATGGTTATCCTCAGTGTCACCAGGATTGACAAATTTTAAAGCCGCTAATCATACAATAAAAAGCGGCCGGCACGCAGTGCACGTTAAGGATTTTTTTGGACTTTTTCAGTAAAACGCGTTTAACCGGCTTGCAGGGTTTCGCGGATAAAGGGGATGGTCAGTTTACGCTGATGCACGATGGAAGCTTTATCCAGCCGATCCAGGATACTGACCAATGAGCGGATATCCCGATCATGATGATTCAGCAGATAACGCGCCGCTTCATCCGGCAACTCAATACCGCGCAAGCGGGCCTTTTGTTGCAGCAGTTTCTGTTTATCGTCATCACTTAATAACCGCAGCTGAAAGCTGGTGCAGGCATGTAAGCGCGACACCAGATCCGGCAGGGTAATCCCCAGCTGTTGTGGTGCCTGATTACCGACAATGATCAGGGCTTTGCCTTGTTCCACCAGGCGGTTGTAGAGATCAAAGATCGCGACCTGCCAGTGCAGCTCGCCGGCGATGGCCTGAATGTTATCCAGGCAGACCAAATCCAGCTGCTCCAGATTATCCAGCAACCGCGGGCTAAGCTCTGCCATATTCTCTAATGTCAGTAGCTGACTGGTTAGGCCTTGCTCCTGCGCCTGCACACAAGCGGCATACAGCAAATGCGATTTGCCGCTGCCACTGGCACCGAACAGATAGACCGGTGCCTGGCCAGCGGGTTGGCGCAGGTAATGCTTTAAAAAATTGACCGCCGGGCTCTCTGCCGCCGCATAGAAGCTATCCAGGGTTTCATCCTCTGGCAGCGTCACCGCCAGCGTAAACTGCAATGGCTGCATTCAGGGACGGGTTAGCTGATAAACGGCCAGGGGCGCATCTGTAACCACCGGCGCCGGGTTAGCCCAGTCAAAAGCTGGCGGCGCACTATTGTCGGTTAACAGCTGCAGGCTGGGTTCAAAGTTAAGCAGTTGCAGTAATTGCGCTGGTGATACCTGAATCGTCAACTGCAGCTCGGTTTGTTGCTGGCCCTGACTGAGCAGCTTTACCTGTTTAATGCCCAGGGTTGCAGCCAAGGTTCGCTCCAACAGCACTACATCTCGCAAACTGCTGGTACCCTGCACCCGGATCCGCACCTGCTGCTCGGCCGCCGGATCCAATAAAATGGCATATTGCCGCGCCAACTGCTGACTGAGCAAGGCGGCATAATCACGCAGTAAGCTCTGTTGATCGGTGCCGGTTAGCTCATCGCGCTGTTGCTGGCCAGCCTGCTGACGGATCGCTGTCAGGCGCCATTCGGTATCGCTGCTCTGCTCCAGTAATAACAGCACCACTTCATTAACCCGATAACGACTGCTGGCCAATAAAATCGGCTCCCAGAAGCCGCCCCAGACGTCATTTTCGGTTAGGTTTAATAAGTCATCGATATCATAAAGCGGCAAGGTTAAAGGTAGTGCGTGCTCAGCCATCACCTGGGTCAGGGCTTGCAGCCAGGGATCATCACTCTGCCGCACAAAACGGCGCTCGCTGCCGGCTTGCTCAACGATCCAGAACAACATTTCCGGCCGCTGACCGCCCCAGATCGGGATCTGAAGTTGCTGCAGCAAAGTACGGATCCGCTCGGCGTCCAACAGTACCCGCACCCTGTTACCGGCTTCGCCTCTTACTGCTTCAAATTGCTTAACATAGCTGCTGGCATTGTTTAATTCGGCACGTAGCTCGGCACGCTGCATAATATCCGGGTTACCAGTGACCCGCACCAGGATCTGCGTCAGTGCTTCCCGTTGCCATTGTTGCTGAGTTTGCTCGGCACTCACTTCAGCCTGATACAGCTCAGGCTTAGCCATTACAGCGCTGCTGAACAGCAACCAACTGCTTAACAGCACACACCAAATTTTCTGCACCATGCCCACTCCTGTTTTCTTTACTTCAGCAACGGTGTTACCGACTCGCTAAAATAAAGCCACCTGACGGTGGCTTTATTCTGACGGTATTACCCGAGATTCACGCCTAAGCGTTGCGCCACTTCCTCGTAGGCTTCAACTACGCCGCCAAGGCCCTGGCGGAAGCGATCTTTATCCAGTTTTTTGCGGGTTGCTTTATCCCACAGCCGGCAACCGTCTGGTGAGAACTCATCACCCAGCACGATTTGGCCGTTAAACAAACCAAATTCCAGTTTAAAGTCAACCAACAGCATACCGGCCGCATCAAACAGCGCAGATAATACTTCGTTAGCTTTGTAGGTCAGACGCTTCATTTCTGCCAGTTGTTCCGCCGTGGCCCAACCGAAGGACACCGCCAGTGACTCATTGACCATAGGGTCGTGCAGCGCGTCGTTCTTTAAAAACAGCTCAAAAGTCGGCGGCGTCAACTGCTGCCCTTCGCTGACACCCAGACGGCGCACTAAAGAACCGGCAGCATAATTGCGGATCACGCACTCTACCGGAATCATCGTTAATTTTTTTACCAGTACTTCATCGTCACTCAGTAACTGCTCGGCTTGCGTCGGGATCCCGGCCTGCTCCAGCTTTTGCATGATAAAGAAGTTAAACTTATTGTTGATCATGCCTTTGCGATCGAGCTGCTCAATACGCTCACCATCAAAGGCTGAGGTATCGTTGCGAAAGTGTAATACCAGCAGATTCTCATCTGTGGTGTGATACACAGTCTTGGCTTTTCCACGGTACAGCTCTGTTGTCTTTTGAACCATTTTTTACTCCGGACGGCGGGCACTGAAAATCAGGCGCAAAGTATAATGGGCTTTGGCCTGTTCGCAAATGACTTTTTCACCGCAGCTTAGAATTCTAAGCCGGCAGCTCGGATTGCCGCCACCATAGGTTCATACAACGCGGAAACCAGTGCCGGCGGCAGTGGCTCGCCACTCTTATCCTGCCAGGAAATCGCCGTACCTGTGCCGTTGTGGCGACTCAGCACTAACTGATATTCGCCATCCTCCAGCGGCAGGCTCAGCGGCGCATCCCGGAAGGTAATAGTGCGCCAGATGCCGCGTGTTGGTTTGGTATAACTGACATAATAGGTCAGCACCGAGCGGTCAAAATCCGTTACCGTCAGGTTTAATTCCGGGAATAACAATTCCAGCTGCGACCAGGTCACATCTGTTGGCTGACGTGTGATCAGCGCCGGGTTACCCGCCTGATCCAAGCCCGGCTCCAGCGATACTTCCGCTACGGCCAGACGTTGCTCACGGGCCGCTTGCACTTCGGCAATCGCAACCTGGTTAATAATGCGGTTTAACACATTCACTTCGTTAGCCTTGGCGTCCTGGGCAGTTAACTGTTCACCAGCGACAAAATATTGGTGCTCAAGCAACGTTGAGGTCATACTCAATGAGCGGCCATGTGGTCGCGGTGCCAGTTCAATTTGGTAGCGAACCTGATCAACCGGATTCTCGCTCTTCCATAGCCAGAAACCTGAGCTACGTGAACGTTGGATCCAGCCGGTTTCATAACGTAAACCGGCATCGTCAAGTTGGGTCAACTCAACCTGTTGTGCTGCGAAAAAATCCCGTAACTGTTGCTGAATAAAGGGCAATAAATCGCCGGTAAGATCGTTACGCTCAAACCAAACCCGCGACAGTTTTTCTTCCTCTTCCAACCGGCTGCTGCTGGCGGTAGCCAGGATCAAGGTGGGTGGTTTCTTGTTAGCGATCTGACCCGATACCGGTGCCACCGCAGGGATATCAAAAGCAGCAGGTTGATTCGGTTTGGCTAAACCTTCAGGAATACGCAAATTAACCTGCGAGGTACTTGGGGTTTCTGTTGTTTCTTTGTCAAAAAAGGCACAGCCGCTTAACAGCACGCTGACCGCTACACATCCTTTAGCCCACTTTTGCACCTATACTACTCCTGCTTCTCAATACCGGCTTGTTGTAATGCCTGTTCGATTGTACTTTGATAAATTGGTTCCAACTGCGTCAACGGCAAGCGCAGAAAATCTGACTGGATCAGCCCCATCTGCAGCAACGCCCACTTGGTTGGGATCGGATTGGATTCGATAAAAAGATCGCGATGTAACGCCTGCAGCCGACTATCCAGTGCTTTAGCCGTTGCAGCATCACCCTGCGCAGCAGCACGGCAAATCGCCGCCATGGCCGCTGGTGCGACATTGGCAGTCACCGAGATCACGCCATGACCACCTTGTAACATAAATTCGGCGAAACTGGCATCATCACCGCTGAACAACAAAAAGTCGGCCGGACACAGGGCCTGCAACTCAGCCAAACGGGCCAGCGAGCCCGTTGCTTCTTTAATACCGACGATATTAGGCACCTTCGCCAGCTCGGCAACCGTTTCGGCTTTCAAGTCGACACCGGTCCGCCCTGGCACGTTATATAAGAAAATCGCTTTATCAGTAGCCGCAGCTACCGCCTGAAAATGCGCCAGCATGCCTTTTTGGGTTGGCTTATTATAAAAAGGCGTAACAGTAAGATAACCGTCTATCGGTAGATCAGCAAAAAACCGGGTTTTCTCAACCGCCTCTGTGGTCGCCATAGCGCCATTACCAACCAACACCGGGATCTGTCCGGCAACCTGCTGACACACCTGCTTTAATGCTGCATGTTGCTCTGTCAGACTCAGCGTCGCGGCTTCACCTGTGGTTCCCATAATGACCAGACCATCGCTACCCTGCTTCAAGTGAAAATCGACCAGTGTGTGTAAACTGTCATAATCTACCTGCCCCTGTGCGGTCATGGGGGTGATCAGTGCAACGAAACTACCTCTGAACATCTTAAGTTGGCTCCACGAATAAATTTACGGCCGCCTATGTTAAAGACAGAACCCCGGAAACACAAGGAGACTGTTTACCGGCTTGCATTGCCGCTTCGAGCAGTGACTTTAGATGACACTATGCTAAACTGCGACACCTTTATTTCCAGCGACACCATAGGAAAACTATGCCCCAACAACTGGTTGTGACCGCCATTGGCCCAGACCGCACCGGCATTGTCAGTAAACTGGCGCGACTGGTTACCGAATGTAACTGCAATATTATTGATAGCCGGATGGCGATCTTTGGTAGTGAGTTTACCTTTATTATGCTTCTGGCCGGCGATCTGGCCGCCATCAGCCGCATTGAGCATTTATTACCCGCTCTGGGTTTAGAGCTTGATCTGACTACCATGACCAAACGTACAACTGGCCGTCCGCGCACCCAGGTGGTGGCGCATTACGTGTTGGACTACAGCGGGCCAGATCGAGTTGGTACACTCGGCGCCATTACCGGTTTGCTGGCCAGCCACAATATTTATATCGGCTCACTGCAATCTGAAACCTTTACCGGGCAAGATAAAATAATGATGCACACCCAGATGACGCTGGAACTACCCGAAGGCGTGAACGCCAGCATTATCGCGACAGAATTAACCGGTTTAATGCAACAACTTGGCCTGAGTGGACACTTTCAGGCCCAACAATAAGGATACATTATGCAAACACTGACTGCCGGCCAGCAGGCGCCAGATTTTACTCTGCCCGATCAACAGCAACAACCAACCAAGCTGTCAGCCTTACTGCAACAAAGCAGAGTGTTACTGTATTTTTACCCGAAAGCGATGACCCCAGGTTGCACAGTACAAGCTTGTGCGCTGCGCGACAGCAACGCCGAACTACAGGCGCTCGGTGTCACTGTGGTCGGTATCAGCACTGATGCCCCCACCAAACTTGCCAAGTTTGCCCAGCGCGATCAGCTTAATTTTCTGCTGCTCGGCGATGAAACGCATCAGGTTGCCGCAGCCTTTGGTGTTTGGGGACCCAAGAAGTTTATGGGCAAAGAGTATGATGGCCTGCATCGTGTCAGTTTCCTGATCAATCAGGACGGCAGCATCGCTAAGGTATTTGATAATTTCAAAACCAGTAATCATCACCAGGTGGTGCTGGACTACCTGAAGTCTTAATTCGCCGCTAAACCGGGTCAAGTTACCGGATCTTGCTTGGGCAGCAGTTCACCCTGCTGCTAGTATCTGAAACGATATCAAATGGCAGCCTGGCTGCTCGCAACAGGAGCTGAATATGAACAAGACGCTACGTCTCTCACTACTCTCTTTAGGTTTACTCGTCACCTCACTAAGCGCCCTGGCGCAACAGCTGAACACCGAAAAGGCCACACTGCAAATGGATACCGTAGCAACGGGTCTGGAACATCCGTGGGGATTAGCCTTTTTACCAGACGGTCGCATGCTGGTCACCGAACGTAACGGCAATCTTCGTTATGTCAGCGCCAATGGCGAGCTGAGCAAGCCGTTAACGGGTGTTCCTACCGTACTGGCCGCTGGTCAGGGTGGTTTACTGGATGTGATTTTACATCCGGACTTTGCGACCACCCGGCAAATTTATCTTAGCTATACCGAGCCAGGCGCCGAAAACACCAGTAGCACAGCCGTAGCGCTTGCTACCCTCGGTGAGACGGGCCTGAGTGATGTTAAAGTCGTCTTTAGTGCCCAGCCAAAATTCGCCAGCCGGCATCATTTTGGCAGCCGTCTGGTGGTAACACCGGATCGTAAGCTGTTCGTGACCTTAGGTGATCGCGGTGCCCGGCGCCATGATGCCCAGACCTTTGATACCCATCACGGCAAGGTAGTACGCCTGGAACTGGATGGCCAGATCCCGGCGGATAACCCTTATGTAAAGGACAGCGCGGTGTTGGATGACATCTGGTCTTATGGTCATCGCAATATTCAGGGCGCAGCGCTGCATCCGACGACCGCCGAGCTTTGGACCCATGAGCATGGTCCTCAGGGTGGCGATGAAATTAATATCGCCCGGGCAACACTAAACTATGGCTGGCCGGTGATCACCTATGGTGAAGAATACGGTGGCGGCAAAATCGGCCAAACCGAGAAAGACGGTATGGAACAACCACTGCATAAATGGACACCCTCGATTGCACCAAGTGGTATGGCGTTCTACTTAAGCGACGCCATTCCGGGCTGGCAAAACAACCTGCTGGTAGGCTCGCTGCGTTTCGGGCAACTGGTGCGCTTAGAGCTGGATGGCGACAAAGTCAGTCATGAGGAACGTATTATGATCGGGCAGCGGATCCGCGATGTCCGTCAGGGTCCCGATGGCGCTGTTTATCTGTTAACCGATCAGGCCAATGGCCAACTGTTACGGTTACGGGCTGCCACTAACTGATGCCGGGGCCGCGTCTAAAACCTGTTACCGCCAGCATTATGCTGGCGGTATCATCTGGCGCCCTGGCTCAGACGCCTGAAGTCATTGTTATTACCGCCAATGCCCAGCAGCAACGCTGGCAGGATGCCGCAGCCAGTATCGAAGTCCGCGCTCTGCCCCGCAGTGGCCTGTTAATTGATAGTGGCCAGTTACTGCAGGGTATTCCGGGCTTACAGGTCGACAGCCGGGCGAACTTCGCGCAGGACACCCGGCTGAGTATTCGCGGTTTTGGTAGTCGCAGTGCTTTTGGCGTGCGCGGGATCTATTTGTCACAGGATGGTATTCCAATCTCCGCGCCCGATGGTCAGGGGCAATTATCCAGTGTGTTACTGGATAATATTGCCGAAATCGAGGTGTTACGCGGGCCACTGGCAGTACTTTATGGTAATGGCGCCGGAGGGGTCATTGCCTTACGCACCACAACTGAGGCCACGGCACGCGCCGGGACAGCGCTGGCAGTCAGTCAGCAGCATCAGCAATACCAGTTAGCGGGCCGACAACAGCTCGGCCAGCATCAGCTTAGCCTGGCGGCAAAGCACTTTGAAAGCGATGGCTTTCGCCCGCATTCTGCCGCCCGCAAGCAGCAACTGCAGGGACTCTGGCAAACACAGCTTTCAGACTCGCTAAGCGCCAGTCTGCGACTGGACTTCGCCTATGACCCCTTATTACAGGATCCGCTCAGCCTCACTCCGACACAGTGGCGCGCCGATCCGAAACAAACCGTGAGCCAGGCACAACAATTCGATACCACGAAAAGTACCCGGCAACGCCAGCTTAGCCTGGCACTGCAACAAAGCGGTCACAGCCCCTGGCAACTGGCGCTATGGCGCGGTGAGCGTGAAGTCACGCAACGCCTCGCCTTTACCGGGGCAGCCATTACCTCAGCTGGCGGTGATATTGCACTGGATAGGCAATATCAGGGGGTGAATGGTCAATATAGCTGGCACCTTACAGACGTCCTGCAAAGTACTGTAGGTGGTGCCTGGGTGAGTAGTGATGATGAGCGCCAGGGTTTCGTCAACAATTTTGGGCAACGTGGTGATTTGCGCCGCGATGAAACCAATCTGGCAGAGAATCGCGATCTGTTCTGGCGTTTGCACTGGCAAGCGACAGCAAAGCTAAGTGTTGATGCTGGTTTGCGTTATACCGAGCTGAGTTATCAGATCCGGGACCGTTTTATTCAGGGTGCTAACCCGGATGATAGTGGCCGTAAAAATTACTATCAACAGGCGGCCGCTATGGGCCTGAATTACCGGCTCAATGACGCCTGGTCCTGGTTTATCAGCACAGGTCTGGGGTTTGAAGCCCCGACACTGGCAGAGCTGGCATATAAACCTGAGGGGAGTGGCCTGAATCTGGCACTGCTGGCCAGCGAAAATCGCCAGTGGGAGAGCGGTGTCAAATATGCTGCCGGCAGAGCGCGTTTTAGTGTTAGTGCCTTTAGCATCCGCAGCAGCGATGAGTTACTGGTTGCCAGCTCAGACAACGGCCGTACCAGCTTTCGTAACGCCGGTGCGACCGCCCGCCAGGGACTGGAGTTTTACTGGCAGCAACAACTTACACCGGCCTTATCACAGCACGTCGCCCTAACCTATCTGGATGCACAATTCGATAGTGCCGAACTTGCCGGCAAGCGTATTCCCGGTGTCGCCCGGCTGGATAGCCACTGGCAATTAAGCTGGCAACCCTGGTTAACCAGGCCGCTGTTTCTGGAGTGGACCAGCCGTTACCGCGATCAGATCGCGATTAATGATCAAAACAGCGACTTCGCCCCGGCAAGCCTTAGCTTCGATCTGTCACTGCTCAGCACGCAGCAACTGGGGCAATGGCAAATACGCAGCTGGCTGCAACTGCAGAATCTGACCGACCGCAATAATGTCGGCGCTGTGGTGGTGAATCAGAGCAATGGCCGGGCTTTTGAAAGTGCACCTGGCAGACAGCTCAGTGCCGGTATCAATCTGGATTACTTGTGGTAAGTCGTGGCAGGTCGTGGTAAGCACTTTTTGCTAGGTCGCGTGATGAAACCTCAGGTTATGATAAGGCTTAGCAACGCATCATGAGCATAAGCAGTGCCAACGCACTGCTTATGCTGCGACAGGAGCTTGTCAGGCGGCAGATTCGGTCGGATGCAGCCGCTCAGACCAGGCTTTGGCCGTCGCTTTGACCAAAGACGCCAGCGGGATAGCAAAGAATACGCCCCAGAAGCCGAACAAGCCGCCGAAAAACAGCACCGCCACGATAATATAAACCGGATTAAGATCGACCACTTCTGAGAACAGCAAGGGCACCAGTACATTACCATCCAGCGCCTGAATAATGGCATAGGCCAGCATCAGATAGCCAAATTCCGCGGTGAAGCCCCACTGAAACAGCGCCACCACTGCCACCGGTAGGGTAACGACGGCAGCACCGATATAGGGAATAAGGACGGATAAACCAACCAGGATCCCCAGCAATAGCGCATAGTTCAGCCCAAATAAGTAAAACACCAGATAACTGACGGCGCCGACAATCAGGATCTCCAGCATCTTGCCGCGGATATAGTTCATGATCTGCACGTTCATCTCATGCCAGACCTGGCCAATCAGCTTACGCTCGTTTGGCAGAAACTGCACAAAACCGCTGATTAGCTGCGCTTTATCTTTTAACATAAAGAACACCATTACCGGCACCAGCACCAGATAAATCAGCAACGCTACCAGATTCACCAGTGACGCCAGTGACATCGACAGCATCTGACGGCCAAAAGCCATCACCCGCTCTTCAACCGAGTGCATCAGTAACAGGATTTGTTCATCACTGACCATGCCAGGCAGTAACTCTGGCAGCTCGAGCAAATAGGTCCGGCCCAGCTCAATCATCTGCGGCAAGTCTTTCAGTAAATTCCGGCCCTGATACCAGGCCAGCGGCACTATCCACATTAATACTAATGTCAGTACCCCCATAAACCCCAGCACCACAACGGATGTACTCAGAGTACGGCTAAGCCCCATGCGGCATAATTTTGAAACCGGCCACTCCAGCAGATAAGCAACAGCAATGGACACCAGCACTGGCGCCAGCATCCCGCTTAACCAGTAGATGCCAAGAAAACCCAAAACCAGGATCAGAAATAAGGTCACAACCTGCGGATCAGAAAACTTATTGGTGTACCACTTTTTTAGCCAGTCGAGCATAATCGCCAAAACCTGTAAGTTAAGTGCCTGCCAGTATAACAAGTTCCGCTAAGAATACATCGCTCAGTGTTAACAATTCAACGCAGCCATTTTGCGTTCCAACCACCAGCACTAGTAATAAAATTCGTTAGCCGCCGGCCAGCAAGTGATTGAATAAGATAAAGTAGGCAGGTTAGTATGCCCCCTGGTTTTTTGTTGCCGAAGCCGCGATTACACTGAACTTAACGCCGGTGACATTGCCAAAGCTTCAGCTTGTAGCAGCATTCTCCGGAGAAAGGGTTGCCTTATTATGCAAAACCCCGCAGTAAAAATGTTTTTTGCCATCTGTTTACTCAGTCTGAGCTCATACGCCCCTTTTGCGCAGGCGCAAAGTCAGTTGCCGGATATTGGTGGTAGCGCCTTCTCCACTCTGACTCCGGAGAAAGAAAAGCAGCTAGGTGATGTCCTGATGCGGCAAACCCGCGGCCGACTGCCGATGGTTTATGACCCGCTGCTCGATGAATATATTAATGCATTGGGTAACCGCCTGGTGGCACGGGCTAATGATGTCAAATTCCCGTTTAAGTTTTACTGGGTTAATAACCGTCAAATTAATGCTTTTGCTACGCTGGGTGGTAATATCGCCTCTCATACCGGCACCCTGGCAGTGGCGGAGAGCGAGAGTGAATTTGCCTCGGTGATGGCGCATGAAATTGCTCACGTTACCCAGCGTCATATTGCCCGCTTTGTCGAAGCACAAAATCAGCGGGCGCCGTTAACCATTGCCAGTTTGCTTGGCGCCATAGTGCTGGCAACCGTTAACCCGGAGGCGGGGATGGCAGCGATGGTAGCGTCACAGGGCGCAGCGCAACAAAGTGCCATTAACTTTACCCGCAGTAATGAACAGGAAGCGGACCGGATCGGCATGACGATCCTGGCAGAAGCGGGCTTTGATCCCAATGCGGTACCGGCATTTTTTGGCCGCCTGGCTGAGCAAAGCCGCTTTGCCAACCAACAGCTGGCATTTTTACAAACGCACCCGCTGTCGCAGGCACGGGTGGCCGATACCCGCTTACGCGCCCAGCAGTTCCCACAGCGTTTTGTACCCGATAGCATGGACTTTACGCTAAGCCAGGCCCGGGTGTTAGCCCGTTATCATCACAATACCCAGGATGCGCTGGTAATTTTCAAGCGCCGGCTGGCTGAACCTGGGGGAAATACCCGGGCGAACCGCTATGCCCTGGCCATTGCCTTACTGGACGGCAAAGACTATGCCGCCGCGCTGGAGATGCTAAAACCTTTAATGGAACAAGATCCGCATAATCTCTATTATCTGGACGTTTACACCGATATCTTAATTGGCCAACAGCGTTTTGATGAGGCGCTGGAGCGCTTACAGCAGGAGTATCTGCTGCGCCCCAACAACCAGGTTGTGACGCTAAATTACGCTAATGTCGCGGTTAAAGCCGGTAGCTATCCGCTGGCCATCCATCTGCTTCGGAATTTGTTGTATCATAAAGACGATAATATTCTGGCCTATGACTTATTAGCTGAAGCCTATAAAAAGCAGGAAGATTTCGCCCGTTACTATGAGGCACGAGCCGATCTGTTCTATCAGATGGCCAATTATCCGAAAGCGATTGACGATTTGAACGAGGCGCTAAATCATCTTAAGCCGGAAGCCCGGTTGGAGAACCGGCGCCTGGAAGCCAAAAAGCGCCAGTGGCAGGCTGAATTTGAGCGCTTACAACGGATGTGATCGCGGTTATCCCGTTAACTGTAATTTGAATAAAAAGAGTATCCTATGATTACCCTCTACCATAACCCACGCTGCTCAAAAAGCCGCGATGCCCTGGCACTGCTGGAACAAAGCGGCAAAGCCTTTACGGTGGTTGAGTATCTGAAAAACCCGCTGACGCTGGCTGAATTGACTACTTTACTGCAGAAATTGCAGCTGCCGGCCCGCGCCTTGCTGCGCAGTAAGGAAGAAGAATTCCAGGCACTGGGTCTGGCTGATCCCAGTCTCGATGATAAGGCGCTGCTTGCCGCCATCGCCGCTCATCCGCGTTTGATGGAAAGACCGGTGCTGGTCGTGGCAGAGCGTGCCGCTATCGGTCGGCCACTTGAGCAACTTCAGGCCTTGCTGCAATGAGTGCTCAGGTTCTGGTTTTGTATTATTCACGCCATGGCTCAGTCGCTGCCCTGGCAGAAAAAATCGCCATCGGCGTGCAGCAAGCCGGCGCCGAAGCGCTGCTACGCAGTATTCCTGGCTTCGGGCAGCAGGACAGTGCACGACACCCACAGGTGCAAGCCAGCGAGCTGACACTCTGTGATGGCCTGGCCTTCGGCAGCCCGGTGCGCTTTGGTAATATGGCGGCTGAAGCCAAAGCCTTTTGGGATGGCACGACCGCCAGCTGGCTGAAAGGTGAGCTGATTAATAAGCCGGCCGGTGTCTTTACATCGTCCGGCAGCTTACATGGTGGCAACGAAGCCAATTTGCTAAGTATGATGTTGCCATTATTACATCACGGTATGCTGCTAATGGGGATCCCCTATTCCGAACCCGAACTGCATAAAACGCAAAGTGGTGGCACCCCTTATGGTCCAAGCCATGTCAGCGGTATGCAACACGATACCCAACTGACCGTTGACGAGCAGCGGCTGGCTCTGGCATTTGGCAAACGCCTGGCGCAGCTGAGCCTGGCGGTAAAACAACAAGGATTAACCTTATGACAGCACCCGCTGCCATCCCGATGGCTGCTGATACGCAGCGTTATTTATTACTAGGCCGCCTGGGGTATTGGGGGCTTTGGCTGTTGATCCCGCTCTGGCAAATTTGGCTCTCCCCGGTCAGCTATGGTGACGATCAGGCATTAAAACCAAGCCTGCTTAGTACCTTACTGTTACTGTGGTTGCCGCTGTGGTTACCGATGTGGGGTATTATCAAAGGCCATGCCTATACCTTTGCCTGGGCCAATTTTATTGTCATGTTGTACTTTCTGCACAGCCTGACCAATTTATGGGTCAGCACTGGTAGTTATTTCTGGTTTTCGCTGCTGGAGCTGTTGCTGGCTTGTCTGATGTTTTATGGCTGTACTTATTATGCCCGCAATAGAGGCAAAGAACTGGGGCTGAAAATTCCGAAACTAAAAGACGATCCGGTACGGCGCAGTTAATTTAACCGGCCTGCGATCTGCAGGCTGCTGCAAAGCGTAATAGATGCAGTGTCTCATTATTAAGCTATTACGATGAACGAACAACTGGCTCTGTTTCCTTTAGGAAGTTTTCTGTTGCCACGCGGCAAAATGAAGTTGCGGGTGTTTGAGCCGCGCTATGTGCGGTTAGTAAAAGAGGCCGTCAGTGGCAAACGGCCTTTTGCCATGGCCACGCTGAATCCGCTGGTCAGTCAACAGCATCCGGATCGGATCCTGCCACTGGTCTGTAAAGTCAGCGTTGATGATTTTGAAACCCTGCCCGACGGCTTACTGGGGATCACCATCAGTGGTATCAGCCGACAGCGTATCATCCGGCGCTGGCAGGAAGAGGATAAACTGCATGTGGCCGAAGTAGCGCCGGAAACAGACTGGCACAGCGTTGAACTTAGCACTGAACTGAACCAATTATCTGCCGCCTTTGCCGAGTTGTTGCAGGAGTATCCGCAGCTAGCCGCACTCTACCCACAGCCGCTGCTGACCGATGGCGCCTGGCTGGCTGGCCGCTGGCTGGAGTTATTGCCCATGCAGCCGGCGCTGAAGCTGAAGTTGGCGACTCAGGATCCGCAAAGCTGTCTACAACAATTACAGCACTGGCTGGCTCATAACGCCTGAGTCTTACTCAATACCCAGATATTTATGGACCTGCACACTGAGCTGCCAGTTATTGGCAATGCAGCTGGCGATGGCCAGTTCAGTGGCGCGTTTTTGCTGACTAATGGGCTGCAGATAGACCAGCTTGTCCTGCAACTGATGCTCAGACAGTAAGGCTTGCAACTCCTCGATATGCTTTTGCATCGCCACCGGATGTTTAATTTCATTGGCACGCGCTAACGCACTGGCGAGTACCTTATAACCGCCCGGCATATTAATTTTCGGCGACACTGTGACCCAGGTGCTGTCAGGCGCTTTCACCTCAAAGGTGCCGCTGGTTTCAATCTGAGTGCTGTAACCAGCCTGATGCAAGGCCTCACAGAGCGGATATAAATCATAAAGACAAGGCTCACCACCGGTAATCACCACGTGCCGGGCCTGATAACCTTCAGCCGCAAACAACGCCAGCAACTGTGCCGGGCTCAGCTCAGCCCAGGCGGGTGTATCGCTGCGTTTTGCCAGCATAGCCTCAGGGCTGGTTTTCAGTTCCGGATCCAGGGTCCAGGTATGTTTGGTATCGCACCAGCTACAGCCTACCGGACAGCCCTGCAGCCGCACAAAAATCGAAGGCTTACCGGTATAGCGGCCCTCGCCCTGAATGGTCTGAAATACTTCGTTTACCTGATACACCCTACCCAACCTTGTGTTAATCCGCCACAGCTGATGCAGCCACAGCATTCTTCAGCTATACTACGCGGCCCGATTTTCCGGCATTATACAAGAGAGAGCTGCTGATGACGCAAAAAGTTGTAGTGATTTATTCCGGTGGTATGGACTCCTACACGGTGTTACATAGGGCGCTGCGGGATGGTCATGACGTCTATGCGTTGTCCTTTAACTATGGTCAGCGTCATGTCAAAGAGCTGAAATGTGCTGAACAGGTCTGCCGTGAGCTGGGCGTGAAGCATAAAATTGTCGATATTTCAGCAATTAACCAGCTATTAAGCGGCTCCTCGCTAACCAGTGATATCGAAGTTCCGGAAGGCCATTACGCCGCCGATAATATGAAGTCGACCGTGGTGCCAAACCGCAATATGATCCTGTTATCGCTGGCCGTCGGTTATGCTGACTCTATTGGTGCCCGCGCTGTTTATTATGGCGCTCATAGTGGTGACCACTTTATTTACCCGGACTGTCGGCCGGAGTTCGTGCAGAAGATGAATGATGTTTGCCAGATCGCCAACTATCAGCCGGTCGATATTGTCAGCCCGTACCTACATCAAACCAAGATCGAAATATTAAAAGACGGCTTGGCGATGGGCCTGGATTACAGCAAAACCTGGACCTGTTATAACGGCCGCGAGAAAGCCTGCGGCAAGTGCGGTTCCTGTCAGGAGCGGCTGGAAGCCTTCGCACTGAATCAGGCGACTGATCCACTTCAATATGAATAGCTTATAACTTAGAGCAAAACGGCCTTGTTAGGGCCGTTTTTCATTTTATACTGTGTCGTTTTTAGCTGACTTGAGGTCAATGATGTTTAAATTCTGGTTTGCGATCCCTTTCTGGCAACGGGTATTAGGAGCGCTGGTGCTGGGTGTACTGGCCGGCGTCGCCCTGGGCGAGCAGGCTACGCTGTTTAAACCGCTGGGAACGCTGTTTATCAACGCCATCCGGATGCTGGTCGTGCCGCTGGTGTTTTTTGCACTGATCAATAGCATTACCTCGTTAGCCGATCAGCACAAGATGCAGCGGCTGGCACTAAAAACTGTTGCCTTATTTCTGACAACGGCCTTGGTCGCCAGCTTAATTGGCCTGACAGTGGGTAGCCTGATGCAATGGGGCTCAGATCTGCAACTGACCGCGGTTGAAGTACGCGAGCGGGTGATCCCGCCGGTATCTGAAGTAATCACCAGCCTGATCCCCACTAACCCGGTAGCGGCACTGGCGGAAGCCAAGGTATTACAGATCATCGTATTTGCGGTGCTGTTTGGTATTGCCATCAATCAGGTGGGCGAAAAAGCCGAACCGATGAAAAAACTGGTTAATGCTGGTGCTGAGATTATGTACGCCATTACCCGGATGGTACTGCAACTGACTCCCTTTGGCGTCTTCGGTCTGATGGCCTGGGCCGTCGGTAGCTTTGGTTTAGCCACCCTGCTGCCACTAACCAAGTTTATTGTCGCTATCTATCTGGCCTGTCTGCTACATATGGCCATCGTTTACGGTGGTTTGGTCAAGCTATACGGCGGTATGGGCTGGCGCGCCTTTTTTAAGGCGGTTTTACCGGCGCAGCTGGTCGCGTACAGCAGTGCCAGCAGTTATGGCACCTTACCAGTGAGCTTTAAAGTCGCAACCGAAGATTTGAAAGTATCCAAAAATTACGCCAGCTTTGTACTGCCGCTGGGCGCAACCATCAATATGGATGGCTGTGGCGGTATTTTCCCGGCCATTGCCGCGATCTTTATTGCCCATCTGTATGGGATCCCGTTACAAACCACCGACTACCTGCTGATTGCCGGTACCGCAACCCTGGCATCGGTTGGTACTGCCGGCGTGCCGGGTACCGCAATGGTGATGCTGACTGTGACGCTGAGTGTGGTCGGTCTGCCACTGGAAGGCATTGCCTTTATTGCAGCTGTCGATCGGATTGTCGATATGATGCGCACCGCCACCAATGTCACCGGCGATCTGATGGTGGCCAGAGTGATTGGTCAGCAAGAAGGCCTGCTGGAAGCAGACGATGCAGCCACCAATTCCGCAGAGCCAGCCTAATGAGAGTTAGTGTTGGCATTAAGTCGCTAAGCCGACTACCGTACCAAGCCGCCGCCGTGCTACGAAACAGCAGCTACCCCGGCCTGTCTAGCCTGATCATCGACGCTGATGAAACTGAGCTGGACCAGCTGCAACAGCAACAAGAGCAACAACTGCCAGTGCTGTTAACTCTGAGTTTGTGGCAGGCTGAACTTGCTGCGACTAAAAGCTTACCTGAGGACGCCGCTACTCCGTACCAGCCACTGGCGGCGTTACCTGAAGTCTGGCTGCAAGGCCGGGTGGCCGAGCAACTCAGCGCCGACAGTGTCCTGCTGCAACTTGAGACAGAACAGACGCCGCTTATGGTCTGGTTTAGCGCGCCGATTGCGCTGGAACAAGGTAGCTGGCTTTGCGTGAAGGGCGAGCTACACGCAACACCGGTATTTGCACCAAACTAAATAACAGCACCAAACTCAATAAAAACGCCGGCACTTGCGCCGGCGCTATCTTTATTTGCGGCTAAGTTATCAGGCGGCAAATAAGCGCTGATGCAGTTGTTTCACCACACCCGGCCCATCGCTGTCCTGGACCAGAAAACACAGGTTATGTTTTGAGGCACCATGGCAAATCAGCCGCATATTAATGCGTTCCAGTGTACTGAACAGCTCACCCGACACCCCTTTGCTGCTGTGTAAATGATTGCCAATAACCGCGACCAGACTCAGGCCGGTTTCCACACTGACTTCACAAAAGGTTCTGAGCTCATCCAGAGCCGGCTCCAGATTGCTGCTAAATGCACTGGTCATGCCGCCCTGATCTAAGGTAAGCGCCACGCTGATTTCAGAGGTCGTAACCAGATCCACTGAGATCTGATGCCGGCTCAGCGTGTCAAACACCCGGGTCAGAAAACCGGGCGCATGCAGCATAGCCGGGCTTTTTACCGTAATTAAGGTTTGTGATTTACGCAGCGCTATCGCGCGGTACGGTGGTCGCTGTTGTACCTCTTTCGCGATCCAGGTGCCCCCTGCTTCCGGTTCCCGGCTGGAGCCGACAAAGACCGCGATATTCTGCCGCATCGCCGGTAACAAAGTTGCCGGATGCAGCACCTTGGCACCAAAGGTCGCCATTTCAGCTGCTTCATCAAAGCTGATTTCCGGGATACAACGGGCTTCTGCAGTTAGGCGCGGATCCGTTGTAAAGATACCAACCACATCGGTCCAAATCTGTACCGTGACTGCCTGCAAGGCTTCGGCCAGCAACGCAGCGCTATAATCAGAGCCGCCACGACCCAGGGTCGTCGTTTGTTCAAACTCGTCGGCACCAATAAAGCCCTGAGTCACGATCCGCTGCTCCTGTAACAGTGGTGCCAGATGCACCGCGGCTAAGTCAGCCAGAGCGCCGATTTGCGGCTCCGCCTTACCAAAGCGGCTATCGGTGCGCATTACCCGGCGCACGTCAAAACACAGCGCTGCCTCACCGCGCTCGATGAGAACCTGAGCAAACAGTACCGAACTTAAGCGTTCACCAAAAGACTGGATTAAGTCTTTGTGGGCACTGCTATAAACTGCACCACCGTTTTCAATCAGAGCTTTTAACTCGCCCAGTAGCAGCTCAATCTGAGCGGCAACGGCTTGCGGCTGCTGCAGGCGGTTTAATACTTTGAGCGTGATCTGTTCAATACCGGCGTAAGCATCGTAGCGCTGCTGTACCTCGGTAGTCTTGGTTATATCCACCAGTAGGTTGGTCACGCCAGAGCTGGCACTGACTACCACGACACGGATATGCTCGTTGGCAAGAATAATATCAGCACAGCGCGACATCGCTTCGAAATCAGCTACGCTGGTACCACCAAATTTGGCAATAATGAGTTTGGACACGGGGGTCTCTCCTTAACAAAACAGATAAGCAGAGCATGGCATTTGCTAACGAGCAAAACGAGAAATGAAACAGACCGTTGCTGTAACTAACAAAGGCCAGAAGCTCTCCACCAAAACATCAGGTGACAGTCCTAAGGATTCAGCCTTAGCAACCGGGTGCACAACCACTATCTGTTGCTTACCCTCGGCGCTAAACCCCCTCTTCTATGCTACGAGTGATAGTGCTCTGACATAGAATACCTGGCTAGCGCGCCTCTTCTGGTCTATCGAATACGATTGACGGTGCGTACTTTAACGCGTTCTGCAACTAAAAGCAAACAGCCTTTTAGCCATCTAAACGTAAAGATGCCTTTTATTTTGGATGCCGTCAAGTGTAATCAGTAAATAATTTGTATCCTGGCGCCAGCAGGGTTAACAACAGGCGATAAAACAAGCAAAAAAGGTTGGCGCTTTTACCTTTGTCTTTAGCAAGGGCCTGGCTCGACCTAGGTATACTGCTTTTGGATCTGTTGCAAACGCGCTAAAAAGCGCTCCATCTGCTGCTCATCTGTCGCGTCGGCATGCCATTTATTATGAAAACCCAGCGTCAGCTGCACTACGCCATCCGAGAAATAGGCTTCATAGCCGTCAAAGCCCTGGCTGACGCTAATACCATCCAACACAAAGCCGGCACCATGTGCCGTTTGCTGGGGCTGGCCATACTTTTCAATCTTGGCATACAGATTAAGTAAAAACTTTCCATCTATCTCATTTTGCATGGTCATGGTCCTGAGTCGGTCGTTGCGGTTTGAACCCAATACGCATCCGCGGTATAGTTTGGCCCGTATTATAAGGAGAATAACATGAAAAAAACCTTACTCGTGGTTGCCCTGACCACGACCTTTGGTGCACAGGCCCAGCTCGTGCAACCAGCGCCGCTGGTGTCAATTCCCACCCATGATGCCTTTTTTGACAATTTGAAAGCGCTGTGTGGTAAAGCCTTTGCTGGCAAGCTGGCGGTGGATAACCCACCGGCACCGGGTTTCGAAGGCGCATTGATTATGCATGTGCGTCGCTGTACCGACACTGAATTACAGATCCCTTTTCACGTTGGCGATAACCACTCCCGCACCTGGATTATCACCAAAACCGGTTCTGGCTTGTCATTAAAGCATGATCACCGTAATAAAGATGGTTCGCACGATGACCAAACCATGTATGGCGGCCATACCGTCGATGCCGGCTGGCCAACAGCGCAATCTTTTCCGGCCGACCAGTACTCAAAAGAGTTATTTGCCGCCCGCGGCATCCCACAATCTATCGGTAATACCTGGCAGATGTTTATCCATCCGCAGCAATTCAGTTACCGCTTGGTGCGCGAAGGCCGCGAATTTCGGGTAGACTTTGACCTGACCAAGCCGGTCGCACTGCCGCCAACGCCCTGGGGCTATGCCAACTAAGTTACCCGGCGCTGGCTAATGCCAGCGCTTTTTAACATCACACAACACCAAGGAAAAACCGATGTTGAACCTGAAACACCCTGCACTGCTGCTTGCTGTATCTGCAGCTGTTGCGCTGTCGGCCTGTGGCAAACCGGCAGAGCCGCCAACCAAGGCCGTGCAACCTACCGTCGCGGAGCTGGTCGATACCGACTTTAACCCCAAGCTGGCGGAATATATTAAAACCTTGTCTGATGATAAATTCCAGGGCCGGGCGCCCGCTACCAAGGGCGAAGAGCTCACCGTCGCTTATCTGGAAGAAAACTTTAAGCGGATCGGCTTAAAGGGTATCGATGCTGACAGCTACAAGCAGCCGGTATCCCTGGTACAGATCGATCCGAAACAGGTTTCTGCCATGACCTTAAGCGGTGGTGGTGAAGCTTTGCCTGCCAGCCTGGCCTACCGGGATGACATGTTTGCCTGGACCACCCGGGTAACGGAAAATATCAGTGTTACTGACAGTGAGATGGTATTTGTCGGTTACGGTATAGTGGCGCCGGAATATAACTGGAACGATTACGAAGGCCTGGATGTCGCCGGCAAAACCGTAGTGATGTTTGTCAACGATCCGGGCTTTGCCACCCAGAACCCGGAGCTGTTTAATGGCAACGCCATGACCTACTACGGCCGCTGGACCTATAAATTTGAAGAAGCGGCCCGTCAGGGTGCGGCGATGGCGTTAATTATCCATGAAACTGACGCCGCCAGCTATGGCTGGGGCGTCGTCGCCCACGGCTCACCAGTAAAATTTGATTTAATCAAAGAAAACAAAAATATGGACCGTGCCAAGGTTGAGGGTTGGGTAACCACCGAAACGGCGCAAAAACTGTTTGCCAATATTGGCAGCGATATTGAGACCTTGCGTAAACAGGCATTGTCTGGCGAATTTAAACCTGTGCCGTTAAACGTTAAGGCGTCAATCAGTGTTGAAAATAATCTGCGCGAGCTGCAGTCCAGCAACGTGATTGGCTATATCGAAGGCAGCAAATATCCGGATGAGTACATTCTGTATATGGCGCATTGGGATCACCTGGGCATGGACTTCTCCAACCCGACCAATAAGGTATTTAATGGCGCTCAGGATAATGCCAGTGGCACCGGTGCAGTCATTGCGCTGGCTGAGTACTTTGCCCAGCAACCGCAGCCTGAGCGTTCCGTGGTCTTTATGTTGGTGACAGCTGAAGAGCGTGGTTTACTCGGCTCGGCCTGGTATGCCGAAAACCCGGTATTCCCACTGGAGAAAACCGTCGCCGCCATTAATATGGATGTGATGAATGTGTACGGCCCAATGAAAGATATGGTGGTGGTTGGTCTGGGCAATACCGATTTAGAGGAAATCCTGGTTAAATATACCGAACAGCAAGGCCGCTATGCGGTAAAAGAGCCCAATCCGGAAGCCGGTATTGCTTACCGCTCTGATCACTTTAGCCTGTCGAAAAAAGGCGTGCCTATTCTGTATGCCAAAGGCGGTAATGATCATTACCAGCATGGCGCTGAGTGGGGCGCAAAACAGCGGGCCGAGTTTAACAGCTGTTGTTACCATAAAGTCACTGACGAATGGGACGACAACTGGGATCTGCGCGGTGCACAGCAGGACCTGTTCCTGTATTTCCGGGTCGGTCATGAACTGGCAAACAGCCGGCACTGGCCAAACTGGTATCAGGGCAATGAGTTCCGCGCCATCCGTGACGCCTCAGCGGCTGCCCGGCAATAACACCTTTATCCAGCAGGCAAAGCAGCGCAAGCTGCTTTGCTATCAGTTCAGAGCAGATTCAGTTAGCATTACCTAAAGTCTAAAGACGCCTCTGTCAGGGAGTTACTATGCGTCGTCTGCTAAAATCCGTTTTGTTGTTGCTGTTAGGGTTACCGCTGCTGGCGGCGCTGGCGTTCGCCTATCTGCAATGGCAACTGGATAAAACCGGCGTGCGAGATCTGTCTTTTCAGCTCCAGAAGGTATCGCTGCATCAGCTGCACCTGTCTGAACTTAGCTTTCGACTCGACGCCCCCCAGACCGCGACACTTCAGCTACAGGATGTGCAGCTCAGCTGGTCCTGGCCCGCTTTTTTCCGGGTGCAGGCTGAAAGTGTCCATATAGCTGAAACCCGCTTACAGCTGTTTGCCCCGGCTAGCCCCGCAACACCGCCTCAACACCCGTTTAGTCTGAATACAGATTGGCGGCTACCTGCCTGGTTACCAAAGCAGATCACCCTGCCAGATATCCAACTGCTGCTACCCTGCCCGGCGCTACAATGTGAAGTCAGTGCAGCCGCATCGCTCAGTAATACGGACAACGAACAGTATTTGCTGCAGGTACAGGCCAGCTCACCAGAGCTCGCTCAGGCGCTGCGGCTCGATGTGCAGTATCAACAGCAAGACAACCAGCAAGCACTGCAGGCTACACTGCTGTATCCCGAGGTACTGGCCCTTAGTCTGAAACAACAACTCGATAGCGCACGTCAGGCGAACACTGAACTGGCACTGGCCATCTCGCCACTGCCAACAGAGCTACAACACTGGCTGGCCAGCTGGCAACTGTTACCTCCGGCAGAATGGTTGGCCGAGTTTACCCAGCCACTGCAATTTTTTGTGAACGCAAACTGGCAATTACCACAACAGCTGCAGCGCAATAGCGGAATACCGCTGCAAGATGCACAGGTCAACGCCCTGTTAAGAGCGCCAAGTGCCTTTGCCCTGCCATTTGGCACAGTCCAGGGTGAGGCCGGGCTTGCGCTGGCTATTACGCAGGGGGAAATCGAGAATTGGCAGCTCACTGGCGATCTCCAGCTGAGTCATTATCTGCCACCGGCGCTGCAGGCTGCCCTGCCAGAAACGGCGGCACCGCTGTATATCAGGCTAAACACCTCAGGCGACTCCGCCAGCCTGGCGTCATTACCGCTGCAATTGACGCTGAGCGCTGCTGCACCGCTGGCACTTGATGCGCAGCTCACGGCAGAGCTTAGTTTAAGTCCTGAGCTTAAATTAAGTATACCTGAGGCGGAGTTGGCTATGGCACTGGCACAATTCACGCCCTCGGCTGAGCTAAAGTTAGCCGGCACAGCGCTTAAAGGACGCTTCAGTCTGCTATGGCAAACCGATAACTGGCAGCTTCGCAACCTGACACCTCTCAGTCTGCACAGTCAGCTGGATTACGCCGATATCCAAAGCCAGCTTGAGCTTAGTGCCAGTGAACTCAACCTGAGTCAGCATGGCAACAACACGCCGCTTAATCTGAACAGTCAGCTTAGCGTAAAGCTGGGACAACTCGTTCATCCCTTATTACAGCGACAGGACTGGCAGTGGGAAAGCACGCTCAGTGGTAACAGCAATAATCTGGTGCTTAACGGCAAGCTGGAAAATAGCGCCGGCTTAAGTGCTCAACTGCAAGCACAGGCTGCTTTTATTAGCGACGCGCCGCAACTGCAGCTGCACTGGCAGTTAACCGATATTTTTTTACTGGCCGGCAATCCATTAGCAGCAACGCTGAAAGATTGGCCTGAGCTATTAAGCCTGCAGCGCGGCCGGATCCTGGCGTCCGGCGAGCTGGCGGTCACAGCGCAACGACCGCGGTTGCAGCTGCAAGCAGAATTACGCGAGCTAGCCGGGCTTTACGATCGTACCCTGTTTAATGGTCTAACCGCCCGTTTAACCGCGCAAAGCGACGCGGACTCGCTACAGCTGCACTTACCGCAGCTGAGAATTGCGCAATTAAATCATGGTATTGAGCTCGGACCGCTGCTGGCCGCAGCCGACTATCAGGCAAGTTTGACGGCACCTGGCGCCGGCACGCTCAGCCTGCAACAGTTTGAAACCGATTTTTTACTCGGCAAAGTCCAAATCCGTCCGCAGCAGTTTCAGTTGGCGGCAGACGAGCAACAGGTGGTGCTGCAACTGAATCAGCTCGATCTGACGGAACTGCTGCGCCAACACCCAAGCACTGAAGTAAAAGCCCGCGGTAAAATCAGCGGTGAAATTCCGCTACGCTGGCAGCAACAGCAATTTGAAGTTGCCGCAGGCGTGTTGGCGGCCGAGCAACCCGGTGGCTGGCTGCAATACAAAAATCCGGCAGCAGCCGCCAGCAACAACCCCGGCATGAAGCTGGTTTTCGAAGCACTGGATGATTTTCATTTCAGTGAGTTACAATCTGAGGTCAGTTACAGTGGTAGCGGCCGGCTTCAGCTGGCGTTAAAACTTCAGGGCTATAATCCAGCAGTACAGCAAGGTCGCGCTATCAACCTGAATATCACCCTGGAAGAGGATTTACCAGCGATGCTGGCCAGCCTGCAGCTGGCAAGTAAACTTAATGATACCCTGACTAAAAGAGTGCAACAGTATATTCAACAACAACAGGCAGCCCGCAAGGCGGCAGGAGACAAACCATGAAGAGGCAAGCGCTGCCAGCGCTGATACTACTGGGACTGGCCACAGCCTGCACCCCAAGAGTTGAGGTTGCACTGGCCAATGAACCGATCAACATCAACCTGAATGTAAAAATTCAGCATGAGATTTTTATCAAGGTCGACAAGCAACTTGACGAGTTGTTTAGCGATGCCAGTGGCTTATTTTAAGGAAACCTGAAGATGCAAGTGCATAAGTTAATAACGAGAGCGTTGCAACACAGCCGGTTACTCTTCCTCAGCCTGCTGCTGGCCTGTAGCTTGCCAGTACTGGCGATGAATTTGCAACAGGCGATGGCGGCACTGCCTAATGCTAAGGCGCAGGGCCTGGTTGGCGAGCAACCGAATGGCTATCTGGGCGTGGTACAGGCTGGCACTGATACAGAGCTGCTGGTCAAGCTGATTAACGATGCCCGCCGCGCTGAGTATAACCGGCTGGCCCGTGAAAATAATATTGCGGTCAGTGATGTGGAAGCGATGGCCGGTCAAAAAGCGATAGAGCGCACCGTGCGCGGTCACTTTATTTTGCTGGATGGCAACTGGATCCAAAAGCGCTGATTTTTGCGCCAGATCAAACTCCCGGCAGAAAAATGCTGCCGGGTATTCGACTTTAGTCGCATATTTGCCCTGCCGCTTATGCTGTACCATGCTTAGTTGGTCTTAAACCCACTAAGAGGTAGTAGCATGAATGCTATTTTCTTGATGTTAATGGGCCTGGGTGCCATGGCACTTGGCTATTTCGTCTATTCAAAATTTATCTGCGAAAAAATATTTAAAGTCGATCCGAATTTCCGTACGCCAGCGCATGAAATGCAGGATGGCGTGGACTATGTACCCACCAATAAATATATCCTGTGGGGTCACCATTTTACCTCTGTTGCCGGTGCAGCGCCTATTATCGGCCCGGCTATTGCCGTGATCTGGGGTTGGGTGCCTGCATTCCTGTGGGTGGTATTTGGTACTATCTTCTTCGCCGGTGTGCATGATGCCGGAGCTATCTGGGCCAGTAGCCGCAATAAAGCTAAGTCGATTGGCGCTTTAACCGGCGATATCGTTGGCAACCGTGCCCGCAGTATTTTTATGATTGTGATCTTCCTGGTGCTGCTGATGGTCAACGCGGTATTTGCCGTCGTAATCGCCAACCAGCTGATCAATTTCCCCAGCGCTACGGTGCCGGTTTGGGGTGCGATAGTGGTCGCGCTGATTATCGGCCAGCTGATTTACCGTAAATTAATTGGCCTGCTGATGGTGACAATCATCGGTGTCGTTGCACTCTATGCCATGATTTATGCCGGTCCGATGTTCCCGTTGGCCTTACCCACTGAAGTGATGTTTGGCCTGAATGACCGTCAGAGCTGGATTATCCTGTTATTTGTCTACGCTGCCATTGCCTCGCTGTTACCGGTTTGGGCCCTACTGCAGCCACGGGATTATATTAACGGTATTCAACTCTTTATCGGTCTGGGTCTGCTGTATGCAGCGGTTATTTTCGCCAGCCCGGATATTGTCGCGCCTGCGTTTAACACCGAGGTACCGGAAGGTACGCCGTCTCTGATCCCGCTGCTGTTTGTCACTATTGCCTGTGGTGCCATTTCCGGTTTCCATGGCCTGGTTTCCAGCGGCACCACGTCCAAGCAACTGGATAAAGAGCCGGATGTGCGTTTCGTTGGCTACTTCGGCGCTATTGGTGAAGGTTCATTAGCTCTGGCTGCCATTATTGCCGCAACCGCTGGTTTCGCGACCCTGGCAGATTGGCAGGCAATTTATCACAGCTTCGGTCAGGGTGGCGTCGGCGCCTTTATCCGTGGCGGTGCAAATATTTTACAGGACGGTATCGGTTTAGACATGGTGCTGGCGCAAACGCTGTTGACGGTAATGGTCGTGCTGTTTGCCGGTACCACTATGGATACGGGTCTGCGCTTACAGCGCTATATCTTCCAGGAATGGGGTAGCATCTACAATATCAGTTGGATGCAAAAGGCCGCTCCTGCCACTCTGTTGGCTGTCGGTAGCTGTTTACTGCTGGCCTTTGGTGCCGGTGGTGATGGCTCAGGCGGTATGCTGATTTGGCCTTTATTCGGTACCACTAACCAGTTACTGGCCGGTCTGACCCTGTTGGTGATCACTGTGATGCTGGTCAAGCTGGGACGTCCGATGTGGTACACGCTAGCGCCACTGATGTTCCTGCTTACCATGACCACCCTGGGCTTATTAATCCAGTTAAAAGCCTTCTATGATAAGGGCGATTGGTTCCTGTTTACGCTGGATATTATTATCCTGGTGGCCGCGATATTGGTGATCCTGGAGTCAGGTTCAACCCTGACTAAACAGATCAAAGCCAACAAAGCCGCGAAAGCATGAAACTGGATTTAAAGCTGGACAACCTTAAGGCCTGGTTCCGCCAGGCCAACTTCTACGTCGAGGAGGTTTACAATGCCCCCTACCGCTCGGCGATCGCCCGGGCGCAACGGGAGCAGGATGACCTCTTTATGCTGCTGATCTTCTCTGAAATGATGGGTGTGCCCAACCCAGCCAGTTATTACACGCTGGAGCTGCAACCTTTGTTATTGGAGCGCTTCCATGACTGGCATCTGCGGATGGGTATGGAACACTCGCCACTGGATAATTTTAAATGCTGTTAACCGATAAAAAAGTCCTGCTGGTCGGCGGTAAAGGTGGGGTTGGCAAAACCACGGTATCCTCTGCGCTGGCCGTATTGGCCAGTGAACGTGGCAAAAAGGTGTTGTTGGTCTCGACCGATCCGGCGCATAGCCTGGCCGATGCCTTTGGCCGCGAGCCTTTTGGTGACCGCATCACCCGCCTGGCCCCTAACCTGGATGGTCTGGAACTGGACCCGGATCGGGAAGTCGAGCAACATCTGGCGAAAGTGACCGCGCAGTTAAAGCGCTTTACCCGGCCAGAAATGTTTAGCGAGATTGAGCGACAAATGCGGCTTACCCGTCAATCGCCCGGCGCACAGGAAGCGGCAATGCTGGAGCGGATTGCGCATACCATTGAGCTTGGCCTGACCGACTATGATTTACTGATCTTTGATACAGCCCCAACCGGCCACACGCTTAGATTACTTAGCTTACCCGAAGCCATGGCGGCCTGGACTCAGGGTTTACTGAATGCCAATCAACGTTCCGCCAAGCTGGGCGAAGTACTGGGGCATCTGACACCTAAAGGCGGCCGCGATATCACCAACCCACTGGCCGATCCGGCTGAACATGCCACGGCCGGCATGGATGAACGTAATAAAGCCATTACCGAAACTTTATTAAGCCGGCAACGTCTGTTACAACGCACCCGCGAATTACTGCTGGATAAACAACGTAGTGCATTACTCTTCGTATTAACGCCGGAAAAATTGCCTATTCTGGAGACTGGCCGCGCAGTAAAAACGCTGTTGGATGAAAAATTACCGCTGGCAGGTCTGGTGGTGAACCGCATCCTGCCAGCGCATGCTGATGGTGAGTTTCTGGCGCAGCGTCGTTTACAGGAACAGCAGCATCTGGCGCAAATCGAGCAACAATTTAGTCAGTTACGCCGTTATAAAGTGCCGTTACAAGCCACCGATATTCAGGGTATTGACGCCTTAAGCCGCATGGCCACCCTACTGGCAGCTGCTGGGCTTTGACTATAATTCAGGCCCATAACACACTTAATACCAGCAGGCTGATAAAACCAAGCAGCGCCATACTGTTATAGATGGTAATTGTCAGAACATATTTCAGCAGGGTTTTGGCCCAGCCCTGCTGATAGTAGATCTTTTGGAACAAAAACAAATACAGCGGGATCCAGCACAGTAACAACCAGATCAGCTTGTTACAGATTGTCGTTAACAAGGCCCAGCTGCTATAGTCAGCGGCCAGTTGTAACAAGACTATTGCCGCCAGCATATGCAAAATAAAGCTATGGCTGTGTAAGGCGACAATCAGGTGCTCCATATAAAAGCGACCGGAACGCCAGTAAAGCAGCTTTAGCATTAACGCAAACAACGGCAAGAACAACAGCATCATCTGCGGTGCTAATGAAAAAAACTTATTAATCGCCAGCTTAGGCTGATTGGCCAGTTGTTGCATCTTTTCGTTATAGGCTTGCTGTTGCGCTAACGTCAGAAACGGCAGACGGAATAGTTCCAAATCATGGTCTTCCTGCCAAACACCCTGCTCTACCAGCTGTTGTTTAACGTCAGTCATCACCTGTTGTTGCTGAGCCACACTCTGTGCATCTTGCGGCTGGTTTACCACCACATTGTTGGAAAATAACGATGAAAACAGCAGAAAGGTCAGCACTGATGTAAATAAATACAGCCGCAGCGGTGGCACATAGGGTACCCGGTGGCCATTTAAATAACGCTTACTCAGATAGCCGGGCCAGAACCACAGTGGCAATAAGGTTCGCCACAACCGGCTATCCCAGTTACTGAACTCACCAAAAAACTCAGTAAGTACCCCGCTCAAATTGCGGATATAACTCTTTTTTTCCTGGCCACAGTGGTGGCAAAACGCCCCCTGCAAAGGTTGCGCACAGTTATCACAACATCCTTGTTCCGGCATAATTTCAGCAACAGTAATGAAAAATTGAATAGCAGCTAAGGGCGTGTTGACGTTTACTGCTTAGATTTTGTTCGCACTGGCGGCGCTTTGGTCGCGAAACGAGGAACGCAGTTTAGTCATTCTAAATAAGTGACGAGTGACAAAGAGCAAAGCGTCGCCAGCGCGAACCCTACGGGCAGCGTTTGGCTGGCGTTTCTACTGCGTTATCGCTTGTTCATGTAGAATAACTACACATCACAAGCTCTGCCTTGTATAAACACCAGCCAAACGGCTGCAAAAACAAGCAGCAAACGTCAACACGCCCTAGTAAATCACTTTTAGATCACAAGCTTCCGCGACTTTATCGCAATTAGCACACCGTTCAACGTGTTTGGCGTTAAACTTTTCTTGCGTATAATTTCAGCATTCCTTAAAATGCGCCCCAACGAAAGGCACGGCATCCGAAAGGGTGTGCACGCAAAGCTGCGGATCTAAGGGGAAACCTACGATAGCCGGGCTGCCATGACCGAAACTGGTCTGATATGCTGCGACTCCAGATGTCGATTGTGTCTTTCGCTGGTATTAAAACTATACTTAAGCCTGATCGTAAGGTACAACCTAGGAGTTTGTTATGAAATGTAAACTGTTAACCCTTGCTGCTGCCATTGCTGCTACAGCTTTCGTCAGTTCTCCTGTTGCCGCAAACGATCAACTGGCACAGTCAATTTGTTCTTATGTTGCCGCTGATAACCGCAACGCCCTGCGTAAAACCCTGTCTGATAACCGTTTACGTCTGAGCAACGTTTACTCAGGTATTCAGTGCGACGGTTTAACCTTAGTTCGTTTCGCGATTAAAAGCGGTGCTAACGATACCGCCGACTTTATTATTAAGCAGTTACCTGGTAGTCAGGTTGCAGCCTCAGGCGATATCGAATGGGCGCAAAGTAATGGCTTTGGTAGCTCACCGGTAATCGAGTCTCTGCAAGCCCGTGCTGGCGGCTAAGTCTGGCATCTTGCTTAAATAACGGCACCTTGGGTGCCGTTTTTATTTCTGTCCCTCCAGACGATACTTTTGCCGCATCACCCGCCCCGCTACCTTAACTTTATGATCGCTTTATGCCACTCTGCTATTCTCGTTAACAGAATAATAAGATTAAGGATCAGCCATGCTTTATTTTAAGCCCAGCCTGCTGGCACTCGCCCTGGCCAGTTTACCGTTACAGGCCGACACCCCGGCCACCGATTGGCAGGTTAATGCGCCGCAGGGAGAATTTAGCCAGGTTGATATTCAGGTCCAGCAAGGTAGCTGGATGAATGTCAGTGTAAGCCCGGATGGTAAAACCATCGTTTTTGATTTGCTGGGTGACATCTATAGCATGCCGATCAGCGGCGGAGCCGCGACTGCCCTGACCAATGATATCGCCTGGAATATGCAGCCGGTATTTAGTCCGGATGGCAAATATATTGCCTTTACCTCTGATCGCGATGGCGGCGACAATATTTGGATCATGCGCCCCGATGGCAGCGAACCCAGAGCCGTCACCAAAGAAAGCTTTCGTCTGTTAAATAGTCCAGCCTGGAGTCCGGACGGTCAGTTTATCGTTGCCCGTAAGCACTTTACTGCCAGTCGTTCTCTGGGTGCCGGTGAAGTCTGGCAATACCATATCAGTGGTGGCAACGGTGTGATGCTGACAGAGCGGCCGAACGATCAGAAAGATCTTGGCGAACCGGCGTTTTCACCTGGTGGCCAATATATCTATTTTTCGCAGGACGATACGCCGGGTAAAACCTTTCATTACAGTCAGGATTCAGAAAGCGGTATCTATGCTATTAAGCGCTTTGAGCGCGCAACCGGCAATATTGAGGTATTACTGGCCGGTGCTGGTGGTGCCATTCGTCCGACCCCATCTCCGGACGGTAAATATCTGGCCTATATCCGGCGGGTCGATTTCCAAAGTACCTTGTTTTTATATGATTTAACCAGTGGCGAGCATATTAAACTGTACGATGGTCTGGACCGTGATATGCAGGAAACCTGGGCTATTCACGGCGTTTACCCTACCCTAAGCTGGACACCCGATAATCAGCAGTTAGTGTTCTGGGCCGGTGGCGAGATTAAAACGCTGCGACTCAGCGATAAAAGCGTCAGCACTATTCCGTTTAGCGTCAATACCAGTAAACAGATCCAAACCGCGCTCAGAGTAAAACAGGATCTGGATCAGTCACAGTTTGATACTAAGATGTTGCGCTTTGTTCAGGTTTCACCGGATGGTAAACAAGCCGTCTTTACTGCTCTGGGCCATTTGTATATCACCGAACTTAACAATCCCAGACCGCGGCGTTTGACCCGGCAAACTACCGATTTTGAATTCTATCCGCAGTTCTCGCGCGATGGCCGTGAGCTGGTCTATGTCAGTTGGAATGATCAGACACAGGGTGCAGTCAATATTCTGAATTTACGCAATAACCGGGTGACCAAGCTAACCACCGAGCCTGGTAAGTTTATTGAACCTACCTTTAGTCCGGATGGCCGCACCGTGGTATACCGTAAAATTGGTGCCGGCAGCCTGCTGCCAAAACAATGGTCAATGAATACCGGTCTGTATAAAGTCAGTAGCCGTGGCGGCGAAGCTGAGCTGATTGCCCGCAATGGCCGCGCTCCGATGTTTGGCGCCGGTAATGACAAGGTCTATGCGATGGACTTTGGCAGCGCCCCCAGACTGATCAGTATTGATTTGACCAAACATACGCAACAAACCCTGTACAGTGCCAAGTTTGGTACCGAATTTAAGCTGTCGCCGGATGGTAAATATCTGGCTTTTGCCGATCGCTTTAAAGTCTTTGTCACCCCCTTTGTCGAACGCGGCCGGCCAATTGAAATTGCCGCCAACGATAAGCAATTTCCGGTCAAACAGCTGTCGGTGCGTGCCGGCGAGTACATTAGCTGGGCCGGTGATAGCAGCAGCCTGTACTGGAGCCTGGGGCCGGAGCTTTACCAGCAACAGGTCAGTGGCTTGTTCGATCTGTCGGCAGCGAAAAGCCCGGAGCCCAAAATCACCCAGTTAGGCTTTTCGGCGCCCGTTGACATACCACGTGGTAGCGTCGCTTTTGTCGGTGGTCAGGTTATCACCATGCAGGGTGATAAGGTATTACAGGATGCGGTGGTATTGGTCCGCGATAACAAGATTAGCGCCGTTGGCAGCCGCGACGAGATCGCTATTCCCAAAGACGCCAGGGTGTTTGATATTAGCGGTAAAACCCTGATGCCTGGCCTGTTCGATGCCCATGCGCATGGCAGTCAGGGCGTGCAACAAATTACCCCACAGCAAAACTGGCAAAACTATGCGGCCCTGACGTTCGGGGTGACCAGTATTCACGATCCCTCGAATGATACCCGCGAAATCTTTAGTGCCAGCGAGCTACAGCGTAGTGGTCAGATTGTCGGACCACGGATTTTCTCCACTGGCACCATCCTCTACGGTGCCGAAGGTGCCGGCTATACTTCACATATCGATAGTCTGGACGATGCCAGGTTTCACTTAACCCGGTTACAAAAAGTGGGCGCCTTTAGCGTCAAGAGCTATAACCAGCCGCGGCGCAACCAACGGCAGCAGGTGATCCAGGCCGCGCGCGAGCTGAATATGATGGTCGTGCCGGAGGGCGGCTCTCTGATGCAGCATAACCTGACGATGATCGTGGATGGTCACACCACCATTGAACATGCGCTGCCGGCAGCCAGAGTGTATCAGGATATCAAGCAGCTGTGGCAGGCCAGCGGCACCGCCTATACCCCCACGCTGAACGTGGCCTATGGTGGCATCTGGGGTGAAAACTACTGGTATGACAAAACCGAGGTATGGAAACATCCCCGCCTGAGCCGCTATGTACCCATGGATCAATTAGCGCCCCGCAGTATGCGCCGGCCCACCGCTCCCGAGCATCACTACAATCACTTTAATGTGGTAAAAACCGCGAATGAGCTGAAAGAGGTTGGTGTCGTCGCGAATATCGGCGCCCATGGTCAGCGCGAAGGTCTGGGAGCGCACTGGGAGATCTGGATGTTTGCCCAGGGTGGCATGACAGCACTGGAAGCGCTGCGAACCGCTACCCTGAACCCGGCGATCACCTTTGGCATGGACCATCAGCTGGGCAGTATTGAAGTGGGTAAACTGGCTGATTTAATTGTGATTAATGGCGATCCGTTGCAGGATATCCGGGTCAGCGATCAGGTGATTTATACGATGGTCAATGGCCGGCTGTTCGACGCCGAAACTATGCATGAGATAGGCCTGCGTGAGCGGCAACGCCAACCGTTCTACTTTGAAGCGCGTTAATCAGGTTGACCGTGAGATAGCCGGTGGCAGCAATGCCGCCGGCGAGCTTATTCTGGCCGCTGAGCCAGGCGCATCCCGAGATAACAACAGCAACAGCCGCCGATAACAGTCAGCAGCAGATAGCTGCCGGCTGCGCCGTAACTGGCGGCACTATATAGCTGCAACAGCTCGAAACTAAACAAGGAAAACGTGGTAAAACCACCACAAAAGCCGGTCAGCCAGAATTGTTGCTGCCAGGCTGGCATCGGATAACGACCACCGGGCTGACTGACGATCGCTAACCAGCCAATTAGCAAGGAGCCCAGCAAATTAACCATTAAGGTTGCAAAGGGCCATACTGTTACCCCGACCCAGGCGCCAAGACTAAGGCGACAGGCCGAACCCAAACCGGCTCCTAAGGCGACCGCCGCCGTATCTTTCAGCTTTACCATAACTGCCGCCCGCACCAGCTACCAAATAGCAACAGCAACAGGCCGCCGCCGACGCTAATGCCAGGATAAAGCAGCGCCTGGCGCAAAGCGCGGCTGCGCCACAAGATCACGGTTTGCAAACTTAATGAGGAGACAGTAGTAAAACTGCCCAGGGCCGCTAATGCCAGGATCTGCCATTGCGCCTGACTCAGCTGCTGCAGATCCTTACCGGCCCATAACAGGCCAAGCAGAAAGGCACCACTCAGATTCACCACTAGGGTTGGCAGCGGGAAAGGCTTGGTCCAATAAGCCGCAAGCAGATTGGATAATAAAAAGCGGCAAACGCCGCCTCCAGCAGCGGCCAGCAGCATCGCCAGATACAGCACCGGCAACTCCTTTAAAAAAAACCTATCTTGACCAGCGCCAGCGCTAACGTCAAGTTTAGTCTGTGTTTTGTACCGGCGTTAATAGCAACACCAGTTGATTGCGCTGCCCTTCAGCGTCGAGACTATCATAAGGCAGCACCAAATCGGCTTTGCCATCAGCATTCAGATCAAACACTCTGACCCGGCTGGCATCGCGCGGCAAGGTTAACTGCACCTTGTCGCTGTTGCGGCTAAACAGGCGACTTCGGTCCGGCGCAAAAAAGTGCAGCTCGGTGCCCGCTTCCCCCAGTACCAGATGTTTACGGCCATCACCAGTCAGATCCATCAGCTCGAATAGCGGCATATCAAAACGCAGGTTACTGATACTGACGTCAATTTTTGCCTGTTGCCGGAAGTTAGCTTTCGCAGGATAACGCCTGTCTGCAGATAACAGATAGAAATCCACATCCAGATTGGCACTGCCACGCAATAACACCCGCACAATGGTGCCGACACCAATCTTAGTGGTTGGGATATAAAAATCTTTACGGCCATCGCCGTTAAAATCGGCAATTACCACTTCGGTCGGGACCGAATCAACCGCAATCTCGGTATCCGGCGACGCACTGAAGCTTAGCCCCTGTTCGTTCGCACTGGCAAAATACACCAGAAAACGCGCACTGCGCTCCAGTGCATCAGCAATTTGCTCGACCCGCAGCACCAGGTCCGGCAAGCCATCTCCGTCGAGATCCGTGATCTCCTCCAAACTGACAATCCGCTGCCCGCTATAGCTACGTCCGGCATCTGAACGCTGGTCGGCTTTTTGCTCAGTTGATAACTCAAGCGGCCAACCCGGTTGCCAGGGCTCGGTACTGAAGCTACCGTCTGCCTGCTGTAAAAAAACCTGCGCCTGCCCGCCCTGCACAAAGAGAAGATCCGTCATGCCGTCCAGGTTAACATCCAAGGTATAAAAGCGGCGACCACTGTAGTCGGCGCGGTTATTATTCCAGGTTTGCACCCGGGCGCTAACAGGTAACGCAAAGTGGCGGAAGCTACCGTCCGCTTGCTGCCGGTACAGGTGATAAAACTGAAAATCCGGCAGTAAAATATCACTCAGGCCAGAGCCAAGATCCACAGTAAACTGCCGTTCGCGTAACCGCACCGCATCAACCACCCGAAACATTGACTCGCTCTGCAGCAGCTTGCGCCAGTTAAAGCGGCCGTCCTGCTGCTCCAGCTGCAAAATGCCATCGGTCGTCAGCAACAACAGTTGCTCATGCTGATAGCCAGCCAGTTTGCCGCGGCTAAAATACTGTGCCTGCGGCGGTACTTCGATACTACGGGTTTGATACGAGTTTAAATCGACCTGAGTCAGCCAGCGCTCATATTGGCTAAAGCCAGAAACCCACAGCTGTTGCTGTCCCGGTAAATGCACCAGGCTGCCGTTAGCCGGATGCCCCAAAGGCACGGTAATTTTTTCCAGCGGAAAGGCCAACAAGGATGGCGCGACCAACAACAATGGCAGCACCAGATAGCGTGCCCAACGCAAACTCTGCTTCAACATACGGGATTCCCTGATTAACTCTATTCCAGTACGGCTTTCGTCAGAAAAAAGTTTGAAAAAGTTCAGTGCCTTAACAAAATAAAGCCCCGCATTGCGGGGCTTAGTTACGACAAGCAGCGCTGAAAAGGCGCCAGCGTTATTCGCCTAAACGCGCCTTGATAATATTAACCAGCGGGTTGTCAGCAAAGCCATTCGCGGTTGCCCAGGCCTCATAATTGGCATCAGCCAACACCTTTGCCGGCATTTGTTTGACAATAAAGGTACCGGTATCCAGGGCATCGCGGCGGATCGCCAGTTGTAACAAACTTTCGTTATTGCAACGCACACCACTGTAGATATTACGCAGATTTAACTTATTATCTGCCAGTACCTTGCGTACCTGATTACGATTATCTTCGGCTACGAAGCCACAAAGCGAGGCGGAAATTGCATCATTGGCCAGAGCACTGGTACTGCACAGTAAAGCCGTGGCGATAAGCATTTTTTTCATATTATGTCCTGTTGGGTTATGACACCAAGTTGAATATAACGCCATTATAGGTTATTGCCAGTATTGGCGGCATAATTATCCCCGACATTTGAGCTAAGTGATTGAATAACAATCAAAGCTGTTTCAATAATCTGGCCGGGTTACCGCCAACAACAGCTCGGGCCGGTACGTCTTTTACCACTACCGCACCGGCGGCAATCACTGCCCCCTCACCAATACTCACGCCGGGACAAAGGATGGCACCACCACCAATCCAGACATCGTTAGCAATCTGTACCGGCAGTGCCTGCTCCACACCACTGCGCCTGGTTGCAGCATCGAGCGGATGATTAACGGTATAGATCTGCACCGCAGGGCCAACAAACACATGATGGCCAAAGGTGACTGGCGCAACATCCAGGATGGTACAGTTAAAATTCAAAAAAACATGATCGCCAAAAGAAATGTGTTTGCCGTAATCACAGTAAAATGGCGGTTCAATAAACACCTGCTCGCCGACTGTCGCAAATAACGCCTGTTGCAAACGACGGCGAACATTATGCTGCTCGGGTTGGGTTTTATTAAACTGCTGCGTCAACTTTCGCGCCTCAAGCCGCAGCTCGCGCAAGTTTTTGTCCAGCGGATCATACCAGGCACCGCTTAGCATTTTTTGATATTCAGTCATCTTGGCAATAGTTCAGATTTATCAGGAGTATCAGCTAATGGTACCTCAGAACAGCACTAAATTGCGGAAGTTTTACCTACCAGCAAAGGCTGCAGCTGCTGTCAGGATAGTGCGAGGGCGAAAAAAAGCCCCGGCACAAGGACCGGGGCAAAGTTCAGCTTTGGTTGAAATATTCGCTTAGCGGGCGTTGGTACTTTCGAAGATCTTATCCGCCGATGCCGCCACAAAACCGGTATACAGCAAGCCATTCGCCAAGGGGTAACGACGGGCAAACTCATAGAAACAGCTTGGAATGGTCGCCTCGGTATCGCTGAACTTAACGGTAACTAAATCCGCCAGCGTCGACGACTGTTCCAGATACACCTGTGGCGTACCTTTGATCTCGCCACCTGAGGTGTTCAGCAGGAAGCCGGCATCTTTCAGTGCCTGATTCACCTGCTCAAGGCTATCGAAGTTCTGCAGATCATTGACGCTTACCGTAAAGTGATTGGCGCGATAACCCCAGGCGGCAACCCAGGCAGCATATTCACTTTCTGCCAGCAGTTTTTCATAGGTCGCCTGGCTGACTTGCCAGTGGGTACCTGAGTACAGGAAATTATCTGCCGTGACCGCTTGCTCAGGGATCTGCGCCACTAACTGCTCAATGGTGGCTTTTAACTCAGCTGAACATTTTTCCAGCAGCAATTCGGAGATAAACACCTTGGGTAAGGTGCGATCGGCGTGCTCAAAATGCTTGGCGTAGAGTTTCTTTGCTTCAAAGTGATACTCACCACACTCTTCATAACCCAGGGCCAGGAAGTGGGCAGCCAGCTTGTCTAAAGATACTTTAGGCAGGTTAAAGGTGCGCAGTGCGATATGATCGTTAATCACATCATCTTGCTGCGAAGAACCCAGTAGTTGGTGCACTTTTTTGGCCGACGGGGTGACGCTCAGGTAGTCTTGCCATAAGTTATCGAATAACGCTTTTACATCAGTATGCATAGCAACTCCGCTTCGGGTTCAGTAGTTCAATATAATCAGCTGTCGTAGTGTAATGTACTGGCCGCGTTTAACGCTGATCCAGATTAATAAAACGGGCGAAATCGCCGCTTTCCAACTGCAAGACCTCAGCCATAGCCGGGCTTAGCAGTAAGAGTTGTTGCTCCGGGCAGTAATGCGCATCTTTACCAAAGCTGGCCCGGAAATGCCGCACCGCGGTATTGGCAATTGCCAGAGTCGACTCACCCTGCACCTCTTGCACCTTAACCGTGACTTTGCGGCTTTGCGCCACAGAGCGGATATCGGTTAGCTGAGCTTCTACAGTGGGGCCGGCGTCAAATAAATCCACATAGCCGCGATGGCGGAAGCCCTCGGCTTCCAGCATTTTTAACGCAGGCTTGGTATTTTCATGCACCAAACCGATCACCTGCTGTGCTTGTTGCGGTAATAGATCAACATAGATCGGGTGCCGTGGCATCAGCTCAGCAATAAAGGACTTTTTCCCCACGCCAATCAACTTATCAGCGGTGGGAAAATCGATGGTTAAAAACAACTTTTGTAACCAGTTCCAGAACGGCGGTATACCGTTTTCATCGGCCGCACCCCGCATTTCAGCAATCACCTTGCTGGCAAAACGTGTCGGATGCTCTGCCATAAACAGAAAACGTACTTTCGATAAAAAGCGACCGGCATGGTTACGACGATAGCTTTCGCGCAGGAACAAGGTACAAATTTCTGACGCGCCGGTGTAATCATTACATAGCGTTAAAGTTTTCAGCTGGTTAAGGACATTTAGTTCGGCGCTATGATGAATAATGGTATTTTGCTGAAAGTGATAAAGCGGCGTATGTAAGCCAACTGCCGCTTCGATGCCGGTAGTGCCGACGATATCACCGCTACTGGTGTCTTCCAGCACAAATAAATAGCCCTGATCGCCCGGCTGATTAACCTGTGCCGCAAAGCTATGTTCAGCATGGGCAATTTTTTGCCCCAGCCGCTCATCATGATCAGGTAACGAGGTAAAACCCGGGCCGGACTCAATGGCAATGCGTTTTAACGCGGGAAAATCGGCAGCGGTAATAGGCCTGATCACTAACATTTAAAGGCGCCCTGAGAATAGCAACGGTCAATGCCGTCCGGATGTCGGCTATTATAGTTGGCAAAAAAATCAGATTGCAGTGGCATTTTTTGCAGTTTAATCGATAATAAATGCATTCTGATAAGATATTTTGACATTATGCTAAATAAAGAAGATGAAAAACTGCTAGCACTGTTACAGCGCGATGCCCGGGCCAGTATTTCGGATCTGGCGCGTGCGCTGCAGCTATCCCGCACCACAGTACAAAACCGGCTACAGAAGCTGCAGGATAACGGCATCATTAAAGGCTTTACCGTTGAATTGGGGGAAAGTTACCTTAGCAACCTGGTATCGGCGCACGTCAGCATTAAGGTCAAACAAAAACTCACCGCCCGTACTAATGTCGAGCTACGGCAAATGCCACAAATTGCCGCCCTTTATGCGATCAGCGGCGAGTATGACTTGATTGCCATAGTCCAGGCGCAAACAACGGAGCAGCTTAGTCACCTGCTGGATGATATTGGTAATCTGGAAGGTGTGGAACGCACCACCTCCTCGGTGATCCTGGAAACTAAGTTCCACCGCTAATCAGGCATTTATCCACAGCACTTTTCTATCCACAACACTCCGGTACCGGTCTGACCAGCTGTTTTAGTGTTTTTGATCAAGACGTTGTAACCTAAGGTACGCTATGCTGCAGTTGTAGCAGCGCTTCAGCCAGTTATGACAAAGGATCCTGATGACGATAGACTTGACGATAACGCTGGTTTTACTGGCCGCCGCCATGCTGGGCTTTACTCTCAATAAACCGCGTAGTGATGTTATTGCTTTACTGCTGATGCTGTTGTTTCCGCTCACCGGAGTCCTGACCTTATCGCAAAGTCTGGCCGGTTTTAGCGAGCCGGCCGTGCTTTTGATCGCGCTATTGTTCGTCATTGGTGAGGCCCTGGTGCGAACCGGTGTGGTTTATCGCCTTGGAGATTACCTGGTAAAACACGCCGGCAACAGTGAAAACCGGTTGCTGGTGCTATTAATGTTAGCCGTTGCCACTCTGAGTGCAGTAATGAGTTCAACCGGTGTAGTGGCGATTTTTATTCCGGTGGTACTGAGTATTGCCGCTAAGCTCAAGCTATCCCCCGCACCGCTATTAATGCCATTAGCATTTTCAGCCCTGATAGGCGGCATGCTGACGCTGGTAGCAACCCCACCCAATATGGTTGTGAACGCTGAATTACAGCGCGCCGGTGAGGCCGGATTCAGCTTTTTTGCTTTCGCGCCAATAGGCTTGATAGTTTTAATTCTGGGCATTGGCTATATGCTGTTAGCCAAAAGATTTCTAAGTCCCGCAGTGGGTCAAAACACCGGACAAGATAGTATCTCATTGAGTGGTTTGGCCGAACAGTACCGGCTGACCAGCCGCGAGTTCCGGCTACAGGTGCAGCCTCATTCGCCGCTGGTTAATCAACCTCTGAATACCCTTGGCTTACGCTCCGAGTACGGGATCAATGTGGTCGCAGTCGAACGTCCGGCGCGGTTACGCAGTTTATTATTGGTCGCCAACTCACAAACAGTGATACAAGCCGGTGATGTGCTGCTGGTCGATCTGGCCGCTGCCAGTGCCAGCGTACTTGAAGCCTCGGCCATTCTGGGGCTCAGCCCACAGCCATTGCACCACTCCTACTATAGCTTGCACGCACACCAGTTAGGTCTGGTCGAAGTTGCCTTGCCACCGGATTCGGCATTGGCCGGTAAAAGCATTCAACAAATCGGTTTTCGCAGCCGCTACCGGCTGAATATTGTCGGTATTAAACGCAAAGGCGAAGCCCTGCTAAATGTGTTACCTGATGAGGTACTGCAACAACAAGATACGCTGTTACTAGCTGGCAGTTGGTCAGAGATCCGCCGTTTACAGCAGCATAGACGCGATCTGTTGCTGCTAAGCTTACCAGCAGAGAGTAATGAAGCAACACCCGCCGCGGACAGAGCGCCCTACGCAATCGGCTCGGTATTGCTGATGATCGCGCTGATGGTGTCCGGTATAGTGCCAACGGTGTTGGCGGCATTGATCACAGCATTAGTACTTGGCGCCTGCCGCTGTATTGACCTGAATAATGCCTACAAGGCAGTGCATTGGCCAAGTTTATTACTGATTGTTGGGATGTTGCCATTTGCTCAGGCACTGCAGCAAACCGGCGGCATTGATCTCGCTGTAAGCGGGGTATTACAACTAGCCGGCAATCAGGCCCCTCTGTTAATGCTGGCCTGCGTATTTATCATTACCATGTTATTTAGCCTGGTGATATCCAATACGGCGACAGCCGTACTGATGGCGCCGGTCGCGCTGAGTCTGGCCAGTGCCCTCAATGCCTCACCCTATCCTTTTGCGATGATGGTGGCATTAGGCGCATCTACCGCCTTTATGACCCCCATTGCTTCACCAGTCAATCTGCTGGTGATGGGCCCCGGCCAGTACCGCTTTATCGACTTTTTGAAAATTGGCAGCCCCTTTACCTTATTGGTACTGATGGTCAGTCTGTTACTGGTACCGCTGTTTTTTCCACTTTAAGCGCTATGCTGCTCTGGATCTGGTTATAGCCTGATACTATGCCTTATAACAAATTAGCTTAATGAAATGCCTTGTCGCAAAAAATTGGCATATTAAACTGGCTGCAGTTGCTTATTTTGGAGAATTGCAGATGCGTAAGTTGATCCTTGTTGCCGGCTTACTGGCGTCCAGCCTGTCGGTGGCGTCAGCCAAAGAATTATTAAATAGTAGTTACGATATTTCCCGCGAATTATTTGCCGAAATTAACCCGCTGTTTGTTGCACACTGGCAGGCAAAAACCGGCGAGACCCTAACCATCAACCAATCGCATGGTGGCTCTTCCCGTCAGGCGCAGGCCATCATTCAGGGCTTACGCGCCGATGTGGTAACCTTTAATCAAAGTTCGGATATTGATGTGCTGCATCAACGCGGCAACCTGCTACCTGCCAACTGGCGCGAGCGGTTACCCAATAATGCCTCCCCTTACTACTCCACCATGGCATTTTTAGTACGCAAAGGTAACCCGAAAAACATTCAGGACTGGGCCGATCTGACCCAGGGCGACGTGAGCCTGGTATTCCCTAACCCGAAAACCTCAGGTAACGCCCGTTATACGTATCTGGCAGCCTATGGTGCGGCTAAGCAGCGCCTTGGTGATGACGCAGCGCGTAACTGGATGATCGATTTCCTGCGCCGTGTCGTCGTATTTGATACCGGCGGTCGTGGCGCTACCACCTCCTTTATCGAACGCCAACTGGGTGATGTATTGATTACCTTTGAATCGGAAGTGAACAATATTATCGCCCAGTACCCGGACCTGGAGTTACAACGGGTGGTTCCGGCAACGAATGTGCTGGCCGAGTTTCCGGTTGCCTGGGTAGATCGCAACGTCACACGCAACGGCACCGCCGAACAAGCCAAAGCCTATCTGGAATTTCTGTACACCGCAGAAGCGCAGCAGCTGCTGGCTAACTTCTTCTACCGTGTCCATCATCCGGAGGTGATCGCTGCAAATGCTGATAAGTTTCCGCAGACCAACCTCTTTACCGTAGAGCAGGTATTTGGCGATTGGGAAAAAGTGCATACTGACCACTTTGCCAACAACGCTGAGCTGGATAAGTTACTGGCAGAAGGACGCCGGAGTCGATGAGCGCCCTGCCTTTTCGGGCACTGCGCAGTAAAAGCGTACTGCCCGGCTTTACCATCAGCCTGGGCAGTAGCTTGTTTTTTATTGGCCTGGTTATTCTGCTGCCGCTCTCGGGTCTGGTGATGCAGGTAGCAGAGCTCAGTCTGGCCGATTACTGGGCAATTATCAGTGATCCCCGGGTGGTGGCGTCATACAAGGTCACACTGTCCGCCGCCCTGGTCGCCAGTATCTTTAACCTGTTCTTTGGCTTGCTGATGGCCTGGATCCTAACCCGCTATCGTTTTCCGGGCCGCTTGTTGTTGGATGGCCTGATGGATCTGCCGTTTGCTCTGCCTACCGCAGTTGCCGGCCTGACGCTGGCGGCACTCTATGCCACCCAGGGTTGGTTTGGCCAATATCTGGCACTGTGGGACATTAAAGTTTCCTATACCTGGCTTGGTATAGTGGTAGCAATGATTTTCACCAGTGTGCCCTTTGTGGTGCGCACCGTGCAGCCAGTACTGGAAGAATTTGGTCCGGAATACGAAGAGGCGTCGGCTACCCTGGGTGCCAGCCCGTTACAAACCTTTTGGCGGGTGATCATGCCGGAGATCAAACCGGCGTTACTAATGGGGACTGCCCTGTCTTTTACCCGCAGCCTGGGCGAATTTGGGGCGGTGATTTTTATCGCCGGTAACCTGCCCTGGCAAACCGAGGTCACCTCACTGATGATCTTTATCCGGCTGCAGGAGTTTGATTATGCTGCCGCTGCCGCCATCGCCAGCGTGGTATTACTGGCATCGCTGGTACTGCTGTTTGTGATTAACGGCATCCAGCAGCGTTATCAGCATATCAGTGGAGCTTTGAAATGACGTCTAAGCTTGGTGCTTCACCATTATTACGCAGGGTGCTGATCGGCACAGGCGTAGGCTTAAGTGTGCTGTTATTGCTAACGCCGCTGCTATTAATCTTTATTGCTGCCTTTTCGGCCGGCATAGGTGGCGTGATCAGCAATTTACGCGATGCGGATATGCTGCATGCCATTGGCCTGACGTTACTGGTTGCCGGTCTGACCGTGCCGATCAATCTGGTATTTGGTACCCTGATTGCCTGGTGCGTCACCCGCTTTACCTTCCCCGGACGTCGGCTGCTGCTGACGCTGATTGATATCCCTTTCGCCGTCTCGCCGGTGGTGGCGGGCTTGCTTTACCTGTTGTTATACGGCAGCAACGGACCTTTTGCGACCTGGCTGGATGCCGCTGATGTACAGTTAATGTTTGCCTGGCCGGGCCTGGTGATGGTTACGGTCTTTGTGTCCTGCCCCTTTGTGGTAAAAGAACTGGTACCACTGATGTCGACCCTCGGCACCGAGCAGGAAGAAGCGGCAGTGTTACTGGGCGCCAGCGGTTGGCAGGTATTCTGGCATATTACCTTTCCCAATATCCGCTGGGCCTTGCTGTATGGGGTGATTCTGACAAACGCCCGGGCGGTTGGCGAGTTTGGTGCGGTGTCGGTGGTATCCGGCACGATTCGCGGCCAAACTAATACCCTGCCATTGCATATCGAACTACTGCAGCAGGACTACAATGCCACCGGCGCCTTTATCGCTGCCGCTCTGCTCACCCTGATGGCGATTGCCACTTTAGTCGTCAAAGCTATTCTGCAATGGCGGCTGCAGCGCGATCATTAATGCCCAAGCTGGTCAGACCGGTACCGGAGAATAATA
>NZ_LZEJ01000022.1:0-48872 GCF_001704375.1 Alishewanella sp. HH-ZS
TGCATGTTGATAGGGAATATGATGATGAAGTGGGTAAATCGAAGAGATCTGCTCTTCACGCAAGGCATGTTAAGTACTCAGTTGATAATCTTGCAGATTACAATGAAGAGGCATATTTAGAATGCCCTTACGCGAATCCTAGTTCGAGTCTATCCCGCACTAAAAGGAAGCCTGGCACTACGTCTGACGAAATTCTAGAATTGATCCGGTATTATCCTGATGCTATTTCTCTGGTACTGACAAAATCACTAGGTGTTATCTTTGAAGTTGACTTGTTTGAATCAATGCTAAGGATCTTTAAAAAAGAAGAGGGGCATCTTTTCAGATTCGTAAATAAGTATAATCTAGCATATTCATTTGCATACATGTCAGGTAGGCAAAGTATGTGGCAGCAAAAAATAGATATCAGGAACAGTGATTTTGGGCGTGATATTGCTGATGCAGTTAAGATAAAATCATTGTGGACATGGGTTAACAAAAAAGGTGAAATAGTTAGGAAACAAGGTGTTAGTTCTATCATAAAAACAGAGTTTTACTTCACAGATATTTTAGTCACAGATGTTGACGGTATCAAGAGGCTGCAATTTGATTTCGTAATAGAGCAGGATAATCAAGTTGAGCAGATTGAACTGTATCGTAGAACTATTCCGTTTGATGACTTTTTCTATTACAACCTCATAAATAAGCGACAGAGATTTATTGATGTTGTTAAAAAGCTAAAACTGTAATATGTAATATATTTTTTAGGTTTTTGAAGGTTATAATTTTATTCTTCCAAGCTTATTCTGCCACTTCTAATTGAAATGATGAAATACACCATTTTAGATATGGGTATTTTGGCAAAGCAGAACAGCATGACGGTCATCAGTATCCAGCAATCTGTATCGCCGGAAAAAGGACGCATTCTAAGAACGGTTCCACAGGACACTATAGATACTTTCTAATTTGTAAAAACAGGTTTGGAAGGATAATATTCTAACTAAAATCTAATCTGACAGACACCATGAAAAACTGGTAACTGTCAGATCAAGTCTGAACTAGCACAAATAAGCATCTTTATTGTTTTTTATTGATCATCTCTTGAGTACTGTACAAATAGTCATCTGAATTTTTCTTTGAAAGATATGATCTAAGAAATGATTCTGATTCATTAACTCCATAAACTCTGATGTTAATATTATCTTCATTAACGATATGCAAGTGGTTTGAGTGATGTCTAGCTCTTGGGTAAACTCTCCACGAAACATGCTCGTCAGAAATTTTTTCACATCCGTCTTCAGTTAAGAGAAATAGACAACCTTTAAGAGTTTCCACCACCGTACCGCAGCCAGAAGTTCTAACTTTTAAAACATCATCCACACGATTACTCATTCTTGAATATTTTACTGTGCCTGTGATTTTGTTATGTGCAGCAATTGAATTATCATTCGTTAAGAAATAATCAACGTCTCCACTTGACCAGCCATATCTAAATCTACTTGCTAAATCTAGTTTTTCAGGGGGCTCACCAAAGGCTTCAATTACATACTTTTTGTAAGTATTTAATGATATAGTATTATCGGAATCCATCCCGCTACCGAATTTTTCTATAATGTCATGTCTAATTTTTTTATATTTTTCTTCTGAATTTATTTCAGATTTATTCAAGATGTTCTTAAACTTATTAATGAAAAATCTGTCAGCATTTATGAATAAAAAGTTATTTATCCATTCGACATCAATGCAACTGCTGTTTGATATTTTCTTTTCTGTTGGATTGTTTGGGGTTGAGTAAAAACACGAGGTGAAAACTCCTTCATTTCCGGCGCCTAAAGCAACTCGTTGATACGTTTCTGGTGAAATTGAGAAGCTTTTCACACCAAATATCTTATTCTTCTTTCTTTCTTTCTTAAATAAAGCATCTCGATGGTTGGTATTTATATAATATACTCCATCATCGCCAGAATAATACAATCGATTGGCGAATAAGCTTATATCAGAAGGCCAGTATTTTATATGGATTTCGTCTCTTTTGAGATTTAATAGCTCGGTTTCATTTATCTCAGTGTCAATTACGTTTGGTAAAAAATCTCGAATGTTATTGTCTATAAAATAATTGAAAATTCTTTTATCATATCCGGATTTAAAACCATTTCGATTCTTTATGTAGTTGCAAATATCTTCCCATCGATATGACTTAAAGTTGAAATCTGTGTCAAGAAGATAAAGTATTCCTGAATAGATAAAAGAGTCTATAAAGTCTCCTTTTATTGTCAGGTTAAGCGCAAGGTTTGACATAACCACGCCCCTTTTCAAGGTTATTTACTTCCTTTTTTGAAAATAATTGCATCTTGAGCCAATTTTTTAATATTTCCGTTGGTGGGACATCATGAGGAGATCGTTCCGCAGTTACTGGATATCCATGCCACTCATTATTGTTGTCAGATCTAAACTTTGCAATGAATGCGTAATTCACGTCTGTTCTGCCAATTTCAAGTGGTTTTCGTGAAGTCACATGAGCTTCGACCCACCAGTAAAAATTTTTATGGCATAAAAGAGTTGCTTGGACGGCTTCGTTAAAAAAGCGTTTTTCTTCTGTTTCGCTCACCGTCCATTGTGTACAGTCACTTTTTGGAGGTCTTGTTCTATGCTTAGGATTCACTACATACTTCATTTCTTCAATTTTCTCTGACAAGTTAACTCCCTGCATTAGTCAGCAGAATTCCCCATTTTCTACACTGAAAATCATATTATTGTCAAGTCTACGTCCAAACACCAGTTTACTATGAATAGTATTGGAATGGAGTATTGCTCGGATAACGTAACGATTAAAAATTATGCATTATGGAATAGATTAATCGCAAACGGCGAATTGGTAACTGAAATTACGCTTGATGAGTACTCTGGACTTCCCCTAAAACACCAGAAACATGCCTCGGAAAATACGCCGCTATTCGCTTGAACTCACATCACTAAGCATCAGCTATCTATATGTTCTTACAGCTTATCTGTGTTGCATAAGTGTAAACTTTAGCTAAAGTAGTGACAGCTGCATCGGAATTCACTATGTTAGTTACAAGGTATACACTTTGTCTCTGATATAGCGAGAAATTTGCACTTTAATCACTATTAAAGTGTAAGGAACTTACCTCAAGATGGTTATTGAGTGTCTACAAAGTCAGGAGTTGTCCATAAAGGCTCGTTTCTTCAGTTAAATTATTGCCTTTTATTCAAACATTTTCCTGAGCCCTGTCATCATTTTATACCAATCGACTATCCAGTTTTTAGCCTCTTCGGGAAAAAAAAATGGCAATGTCAGGATAGTGGATATACTCAAAATCGAGATGGCAATGACGATGTAAAACGAATAAGTGTAGGTTCGCACTTTACTTTCAAACGTTTGCAGCTTTTTCTCGATACCAACAAATGCTTTATTTGCATTGACAGCATGTGCAAGCTTTTCTGAGTACCTTTCAACTTCATCAGTTTTACTTTTGAGCCGATGTGCAATCTCTGATGCTTTGCCAATTGCCGCTTTCAGTTCTGCACCAGCTCTAACCAACTCCGACCTTAAGCTTTCGGAATTGCTCTTCAAATCAGTGATGGCCCGTTGGCTATCTTCGAACTTAGCTTTGTAAGATCGCTTCGCTTTTAAAATATCAGATGCGAATTCGGTATACGGGGTAGCAATAAAATCTGCATCTAAAACATTGTTAGACACGTATTCCCTTACGCGTTCTCTATACTTATTTTCGTCTTCAGCAGACTGTATGTTTGGGCTGAGCAATTCTTTAGGTACAAAAATTTCAACCGTGGGCAAGCCAAAAGCAAAAAGATCTTTTTTCTTTCTTGCAGGCACCTTATGGCTCTTACATATTTCTATACCAAGCACAGTCCCAAAGCGGTCCGTAAAACCATTGTCATCAACAATCTTTATTCTGGCATCAACTCTGTAATCCTTTCCTTGATGGCCGAATTCGTACTCAAGTTCACTGTTTAAAATCCATACCTTGAATACATCTGACTCTTGCTTGCCAGGCAAAATTATTCTGAGTCTGACTGAGACACCTTTTCTGAAAGCAGACTTAAATTCTTCATGTTCAATACTTTCACTTTCAAGCGAGGGATCCGGAATGACACCTCCTTCGTACTCAGGATGTTTGACGAATTGTGCTAAATCCCTAGATTCGGTGTAGCGACTTACCAATTTTAAATACTGTACTCCTTTCCCTGCATAAAAAACTCTTCTCGTACGCCAAGACTTGCCTTTATTGACTGCCGACCTTGCAGTTATCCTAATCAACCTTCCGCCTTCCTCGTAATAGGCTATTTCATTCTCAGACCTTGAATATTCTTGGCTCATAGAAATGTTCATGTCGTTATCTGGTATGGCAAGTGGGGCTGCAGTAATAGCATCCGTCAAATTTATTATTTGGATACAGCCGGTAAGCTTCCTTTAACGCAGATTGGCAAGTGTCATGCTCGCCAAGGGAAATCTGATTTTCCGCGTTAGGTAAGTACTGACATGTATTTGCATTATGGATTTCATGCTCACCTGTTGATTGAGCGTTTTTATTTACGATATATCTAGCCATGGCAGGCTCCTAAATTGTAGTTAAAATAAAGCCCCAAGAAATGAGGGGCTTTCAGCGCAGATCAATTGGGTGTTGATCTGTAGTGTTCAGGAACCTTCGTACCATCTTTCTTGGTATGAGCTGGAACGTGAACCTTCTTCTTACCGCTTTGTGTCTTAGCCATGCTATAAACTCCAAACTTGAAAGTTAATGTCTGGCTGCTACAATTCAGATCCTGCTAAAAGGGGTAGCAACCACTCTGGTTGATACTACGATCTCTGACCGAGTGCGAATCGGTCAGAGGTCAAATCAACTTTCACCAACACTACATATAGTGGTGTTCTATCAAGATAGTGCGGCTATGTAGATATTGCAAGGTGGGAAACTGTATTTTTAAACAGTTGTCTCTGTCGGTTAGTAGCTACTAACTGGTTAACATCTGTGTTTAAAAGGTGTACAGTAAGGCAAGCTTTTTTATAGCCATAAATTTATTTCTTCTATCAATACTTTTTTAATAACCCCATACCCTATCGATCTCAACTCGGCGATTAGTGAGTTAAATACTTCCCCGGCTCTTATAGCTCTTTTCCCATTGTGTAAATCGTTTTTCCCATAACTTGCTTAGTTTATCGGCATGCATCCATTTACGTTCGATCTCCTCTTTTGCCGGCAACTCAACTCCAGAAAGCTGCTGGCTAAACATTCGTGGTATTACATGGCTATAGTGCTTCTCAATCATCTCGATACTGGTGCCACACTGCCTGGCTAACACGTCAATAGTCACACTCTGTGCTATCAACTCCCAGGTAATGAATGAATGGCGTAGAGAATACAAAGTGCGTTTACCATGTGGAGACTGGTCCAAACCAAGGTCTTTAAGTGCCGAGTTAAAGGTTCGGCCTATCTCGTTGGTCTCTGAACCATCGGGTAAACGGAAAATATAGTCTTGTGGCTTACGGTTAGGGAAGCGCTCAGTTAACCTGAGAATGGTATTTTGAATAGCGCGTTTGCATACCACTTCTCGGGTGCCAGTGTGAATCGTGGTTTTACCTTTGCGGACAGTGACAAAGAAAGTTGCTTTATCACCAGTGCGCTCTATGTGTAGATCACCCCATGTTAGGTTATCAATTTCAGTACCGGGACGCATACCTGTGTAAATCACGAATTCAGCATAATCCTGAGTGAGTTCACGTATTTGTCTGGTTATCTCTTTGCGACTACTTGTCTCAAGCTGATAAAGGTGGTCCATTACTCGCTCGAATTCTTCAGGGTTTAATGATGCTCTTCTAACTGCATGGTTACCCTTAACGGATAGGCCAGGGATCTGATTGTGCAACATCCACTTATTTTCGACAGCCTCTTTAAACACCATTTGCATTGCAGCATTGTGATTAAGAATGGTGGACTTAGCGGGGACTCTTCCGAGCTTTTCAATACGCCACTTATCGAATTCCTTTAATTTCTCTGCATCGATATCCGTTATCGGTGTGCGATCAAAAAAGGGAATATGGTATCGCCTTAAAACGAGAATATAGTCCTTGTAAATGACCTTTCCAGTTTCACGGTAAAGCTCGGACTCCATGGTCTGAATCGCCTTTTCGGCAACATCTTTAAACTGCTTGGAGCTAATCAGAATTCCAGTTTCGTGCCTAGTTTGGTACTCTACCGCCATTCTGAAAGCGACGTCGGCTGCTTTGAACTTCTCGGTCTGTTTGGTGGCTAGTGAATACCACTTTTTACCTGCCCGAAAACGGGCATACCAGTACTTACTATTAGACTGCTTAAAGATGTGTACACCTTCGCTGATTTGGTGACGTTCAATTTGTTTTGCCATAGCGTTCTCGTGCGAAGAATTTGCAAAGTTTGTAGCATGTTATTGAAATAATTAGAAGTTACTATAGCAAATGACCGTTCAAAATCCGCCGGGGGAAACTCCGTGTCGGTTCGAGTCCGACCCTAGGCACCAATTATCTCCAAATTAGCAGCGCTTTTTGCTGCGCTTCCGTTGGTTTTTGGCTCAAGTCTCATCAAGTAATCATGCGTAGAAAGTTGACAGCAGGTTAGCGCTGAAACATATATCGACAGCCACCGCAGAGCTTAGTCTATCTTAGGGCCACTGTTGCAGGATGCGCTGCAGTTCACCTGAGGCTTGCATTTTGATTAGTTGCTGATCAAACAGCTGTTGCAGCTGCCGATCTTTGACAATGGCGCCATAAGATTGGGTTACAAAGATAGGATGAATAACCAGTTCTGTATCAGGAAAATGTCGCTGCGTAATATAGCTTAGCAAGCGCCGCTCGCCAATCACCACATCGGCCCTGTGATTGACCAGTAGCTTAAGTTGTAATTCCCGTTCGGCTATCTCAATATAGTTAGCCTGTTTTACGCTGTTGGCGAACTCCGGGCCCAGTACACTGCTGGCAAACTGATAAGCAACGATTTTTTTATTATGTAAATCAGATATCTGCTCAATCTTTAATGACTTATGTTTAAGTGAGACGGCTACATCCTGAAATGGTAGGTAGTGGGCAGTGAAATGCCCGCTGTCAGAAGCAAAGGCTGCAGGGCTGGCCACATCAAACTTGCCGTCATTAAATTCTTTAATTAGCCGGTTGTAACCAAGCAGGTGGAATTCCGTTTGATAACCGAGCGTCTGAAAAATCTGGCGAATAATTTCTACATCAATGCCTGTAACACCGGTTGTGTTGTCATAGTATGCCCAGGGGGCGCCATCGTTAACCGCTACGGTCAGGGTTTTATCCAAGGCGTACAACCTGACAGAAAACATCAGTAGTAGCAGTACGAAAAGACGCATAGTATTACCGAAAAAAATTCAAATGAGCGTATTTGGGGGCTAGTTTGACCATCTGTATGCAAAGGTGCAAGCCATTTTCACAGGACAGGGGTTGATTGATTTGAGGGTTCGGCTTGGCGGTAGCGTTGTAGAATGTTAGCAACGGTGCCATCAGCTACCATTTGCTGCAACGTCAGCAGCAAGCGTGCCGTTAGCTCTGGTTGATGCTGATTTAACGCACAATATACATTGGCTGGCTCTGCCCATAATGGGTCCGCTTGTAAACCTTCGCTGGGATATTGTTGCTGATGATAAAGATAAGCCAGATCTACCGTTAAAACGGCATCCAGCCGTTGTTTCTGCAATCGGCTCAGATTGATTTGCAGTGAAGAGGCGTCATCGCGTACCGCTAAGCGTTGTGCGAAGATCGCATCGAGCTCCGGATAACTAAAGCCCCGATCGGTGCCCAGGCGCTTACCAAACAGGTCGGTAATATTTTGAATAGCCGGGCTGGTGCTACGTCTAACGATAACCTGCTGCGTGGTGAAAAGTGCCGGGCTCCATAGCAGTTGCTCAGGCTGCTCAACCCAGGCCGGGTTTAAAAAGCAGGCGATATCAGCATCGTCGCGCAGCAGCCATTGTTCAACACGGCCGCGCGGTAAAGGAAGATATTGCCAGTTCAACTCGCTGCGTTTACTAAGCTCATCCAGAATATCTTTGCTAATGCCTGCGCTGAGACTACCGCTTTCGTCAAAAAGGGCATAAGGAGGGGCATTGGAGGCGCTGACAATAGCTCTCACCGTTGTACGCTCGGCAACTGCCAGGCTACTACTTATTAGCAGAAATAATATAACCGGTAGGAAGCTGCGCACCAACACCTCAGATGAATACCGCTGCGTCTTTTACCATAGCACGATCTGTTTAAAAAACAAGCGGGTTGCTCCTCGGCTTGGCATACTGCTTCTGCAGCAGGACAAACACCTTCCGTAGTTTTCTGTGACACCATCTCAGATTAAACCTGTTGTCATTTGCTACCGTACTTTAATTTAGGTGTCAGCAATAGTCAGTGAAGCCGGTTGTCGCCTATGCTAAGCTCAAATTAGCAAAGTAAAATAGGCCGTCACAGCCATTCGGGAGTTTTGGTTGAAGCGCAAACTTGGTTTACCGCTCGCATTTGAATTACATCTGGCTGTTGCCTTGCTGGTATTGGTATTGTTTGTCATCAGTTTCCGGCTTTATGTCGATGCTGAGCGTGATATCGAGCTGGCGCATCAGCAACGGCTGCAGTCCTTCCTGCTGGCCGATGAGTTGCGGCAATCTTCTGATGACTTAACCCGTATGGTACGGACTTATGCGGTAACCGGGGACGAGCGTTACCGGCGCTACTTTAACGAAATTTTTGCCATCCGCAATGGCGACTTACCGCGTCCGGTCGACTATCACCATATCTACTGGGATCTGGTAGACGAAACTGATCGCCGTCCCCGAGCGACGGCCAAGGCGGTGGCACTACTGGACTTAATGCGAGAAGCTGGCTTTACCGAGTCCGAGCTGTCGCAACTGGTGTCGGCGAAACAGGCTTCGGACGCCCTGACCCAGATTGAGCAGGAAGCGATGCGCTTGGTCGCCAGCGGTGAGCCAATGCTGAGGGAGCAAGCGCTACGGATGCTGCATGATACCGCCTATCACCAGGCCAAAGCCGGCATTATGCAACCGATCGACCAGCTATATAGCCTGATGCGGCAACGTACTGATGCTGCAGTCATTGCCGCTGAGCGGCAGGCCAGGTTACTGCGGGCATTATTTGTTTTGCTGGGCGTAATGTTACTGTGGTTACTCTGGCGCTTTAAGCAGCGGGAGCGTGCCGTTCTGGGCGCACCGGTGACGGAGATCTACCGGCGGATTGAGCAATTGGGGCAGGGCGTTTTTACGCAACCTGCGCCTTTAGCCGAGCAGGATACTAACACTGTACTCGGTTGGTTAAGTCATACGCAGCAGCGACTCGCCCAGCTTGAGCAAAATCGTCAATCTGCACAGCAGCGGCTACAGCAACTGGCACATTATGATCCTCTTACCGGCCTACCCAACCGTTTTTTACTGGCTGAACGACTGCAACAGGCGATGCAACAAGCCAACAAGCAGCAACAAAGTCTGGCTCTGGCCTTTATCGACTTGGATGGTTTTAAAGCGGTAAATGATCAACTTGGCCATCCGCATGGCGACAGGGTATTACTGGAGCTAAGCCGGCGTCTCAGCGAACAGGCTGCCGCTGGCAGCCTGGTATCGCGGCTCAGCGGTGATGAGTTTGTGTTATTACTGACCGGGCTTGAGCATAATTCCGATTGTTCGGCGATATTGCAGCAAGCGTTGGATGCTATGGCAACGCCAGTTCTGATTGATGGCGTTAGCTCTCAGCTATCGGCCAGTATCGGGGTAAGTTTTTATCCACAGCAGCTGGCTGTTGAGCCGGAACAACTGCTACGACAGGCTGATCAGGCAATGTATCTGGCCAAGCAGGCGGGTAAAAACCGTATTCACTATTTTGATCTGGCGGCCGATCTGCAGGCCAGAGATCTGCATCAACGCCTGCAGGCGATTCAGCTCGGCTTAGAGCAAAATCAGTTTGAGTTGTATTATCAGCCAAAAGTGGATTTACAAAGCGGTCACTGTATTGGTGTCGAAGCCTTGATCCGCTGGCAGCACCCGGAACTGGGCTTGTTAGCGCCCGGGACTTTTTTACCGCTGATTGAGCAACATCCGCTTGGTATTACGCTTGGAAACTGGGTACTGCGCCAGGCCTTAACCCAGCTTGCGCTCTGGCAGCAGCAGGGACGCAGTTTGCCGATTTCGGTCAATATTGCCGCCAATCATTTACAACAGCCGGATTTTTCGCAGCAACTCACGCAACTGGCGACGGAGTTTCCGCAGGTTTCACTGAAATGTCTGGAATTAGAAATCGTTGAAACCAGTGCCTTGCAGGACTTTCAGCATGTCTCTCAGACCATGCTGGCTTGCGCCGCATTGGGCGTTAGTTTTTCGCTGGATGATTTTGGTACCGGCTACTCTTCATTGTCATATCTGAAGCGATTACCTATCAGTACCTTAAAACTGGATCAAAGTTTTGTCCGGGATGTCCTGACCGATGCGGATGATCTGGCGATCCTGCAAGGTGTGCGTCTGCTGGCTGAGAGTTTTCAGTTAAATACCATTGCCGAAGGCGTCGAAACGAACGCCCATACCCAGAAATTACTGGAGATTGGCTACCGTTATGGTCAGGGTTATGGTATTGCCCGGCCGATGCCAGTTGCTCAATTGGAACACTGGCTAGAGGCACAGTCTTAATACCGGCATTGTTGTGCACCAACCGCAACCGAATGCTTTTGGCGGATATTTACTGCTTTAACAAGTAACCTGGTAACCGAACCCCGCATTTATTTCAGATTAGGCTTATGTAGGGAAGTTGTAATCACATTGATGCTAGTTTAGGCTGGTATTTTTAAGACTGAGTTCGGAACAGACTCAATGAAGGAATTGCAGGAAAATTTGTTGCTGTCACTATCTATGGATCCGGTATTGGATAGTGGTGATAAGGCACTGGCTGAGCAGGCACTATTACAACGTTGTGTGGATGGTTTAGAGATTGCTCGCGCTAGTATCTGGCTGTATGACGAGAAGAGGAATGCTATCCGTTGTCAGCAGATATGTCCGGCGCAACAGGCCGCGACTGAGCTGCCAGCGCTAACCCGGCAGCAGTTTCCACGTTATTTCGCTGAGCTGGATAAAAAGCGGGTGATTAAAGCGGTAGATGCCCGTGCTGATAACGCGACCTTTGAGTTCACCGAGCCGTATCTTATTCCGCAGGATATCTGGTCGATGCTCGATGTGCCGTTACGCTATCAGGGTGAGGTGATCGGGATCATTTGCTGCGAAGAGATTGCCCGCTATAAACACTGGACCGATGAAGATGCCGGTTTTGTCGGCGTATTATCGGATCTGTATGGCCGTATTCTGGCTGCTGCAGAGCGGCAACGTTATCAACAGCAACTGGAGCATGCCAATGAACGGCTGGAAAGCCTGGTCAGGGAGCGCACTGCTAATTTGCAAAAAACGCTCGATCAGCTCAGACAAACCCAGCAACATTTGATTGAATCGGAGAAAATGGCGTCGCTGGGCAATTTGGTTGCTGGTATTGCACATGAAGTGAATACGCCGGTCGGCATCGGCCTGACTGGCATCTCACACTGTAGTTATCTGTTGTCGGCTTTGGCGGACAGTGTGCGCGCTGGTATTCTCGGTAAGACGCAGCTAGAGCAAACATTAGCTGAGCTACAGCATTCCACGGCATTAGTCGAGCGCAACCTGCACCGTGCAGCAGAGCTTATTCGCCAGTTTAAACAAAGTGCGGTTGACCAGTCGCACTATGAATTACATCAGTTTGCGATTGATGATTATATCCAGGCCGTCTTACAAACCTTATTGCCGTTTTGCAGACAACATGAGGTGCAGTTGGAACTGGATCTAAACAGCGGCTTGGTGTTGCACTCTTATCCTGGCGCTATTGCGCAGGTGTTAACCAATTTGGTAACCAATGCCTGTATTCATGCTTTTGAGCCGCCGCAGGCGGTTGAACGGGCGCGGATCCGGGTTGCAACCCAGGCTTTGAGTGATGGACGCTTGTTGTTGCAGCTTACAGATAACGGTTGTGGTATACCCCGGGATCATTTGCCGCGGATCTTTGAGCCGTTTTTTACCACCCGGCGAGGTCGTGGCGGCACCGGACTTGGATTGTCTATCGTTTATAATATTGTGCAAAAAAATCTTGGTGGTGAACTTACAGTGGCATCTAAACCGGGTATTGGTACCCGGTTTAGTTTGAAGTTGGGTAGTTCGTCACCCGAGTCTTAAGGCTTAGCTACCCGGTAAAGGAATAAACTCTTCCTCGTCGCCGGTCACCTTGGCGAAGCGGCCGGCCTGCCAGTCGGCTTTCGCTTGCTCAATCCGCTCTTTGCGACTGGAAACGAAATTCCACTCGATATAGCGTTTACTAATGCTCTCGCCGCCAATTAATGCCAGCTGACACTCGCTAAGCGCCTTAACTTCAAGTTCAGCGCCAGGATGTAATACCACCAATTGCCGCGCTTTAAGCACGGTGCCGTTGAGCTCCAACTCACCACGGGTCAGGTACAGCGCCCGTTCGGTAACATTAGGTAGTTTAAGGCTCTGTCCCTGTTGTAGCCGTGCTTCCAAATACAGGGTTTCAAAAAAGGTTTTTACCGGAGAAGTGACACCATAAGCGGAACCAATCATTACCCGTACCGGCACGCCCGCCAATTCCAGCGTCGGGATCTGAGCGGCAGGATAATGATAAAACGCAGGTTCACATTCTTCGTCGGCTTCCGGTAGCGCCAGCCAGAGTTGTAAGCCATGCAAAGGGTGGGGCTGCCGCTGGATCTCTGGTCGCTCGCGCTCGGAATGCACGATACCACGTCCGGCCACCATCAGGTTAATATCCCCGGGCTGAATTGGCTGATAACTGCCAACCGAATCGCGGTGTAGAATTTCACCGGCAAACAGATAGGTTACCGTTGCCAGATTGATATGCGGATGTGGCCTGACATTGACGCCGCTACCGGCGGAAAATTGCGCAGGCCCCATTTCATCAAAAAAGATCCAGGGCCCGACATTACGTTGTTCGCGCACCGGTAAACAGCGGCGTACGGTAAAGCCACCGAGATCTTTAGGTTTAGGATCAATAATCAGGGCGATGCCCGGACAGCTTTGTCCCAGTTCACATTCGGCGTCGACTTGTAACTGTTCATTACTCATCAAAAGTCTCCCTTAGTATCGTAGTTTTACCCAGCCTAGGCGACATTGGTCATAACTACAAGCTTGTCAGATAGCGTAGATGCCCGATAAAGCTGCGTGCCACCGGCCCCAGCGTATCGGCATCGTTAAAGTTCAGATAAAACGTAAAGGTACGGCTACTGCCCCGGGGTAGCAGTAATGGCAGCAGCTCACCATTATCGAGAAAGGGTTGCACCGCGTGGCGTGGCAACCAGGCAAAGCCCAGGTTTTTACGTAATAATTCGATTGACGTTGCAACATGGCTGACCGTCCAGCGTTGTTCTGAACCAAGCCAACCAACATCCTTCTTTTGCTGCTGTGCTGAATCACGCAGCACAATTTGCCGGCAGTTTTTCAGTTCCTCCAGCGTCAGTTCCCGCCGCGGCTGCGTCAGCGGATGCTGAGGCCCGGCGACGGCAACAAATTCAATCTGGCACAGATCTTCGCTCAGATTATCCGGCAGCGTAAAAGGCGATACCGCTATTTCGGCTTTGCCCTGACTGAGTAATTCGTTGGCACCGGATAGGATAGTTTCCAACAACTCAATGCGGATCAGCGGATATTCCGCCGATACGGCTGCCAGTGTTTGATACAGCAGGTCGCGCGGAAAGGCTTCATCCACCGCAATACTGAGCCTGGATTCAACGCCGGCTTTTAAATTCAGTGCGACATTTTCCATCCGCTCGGCTTCGGTCAGCAGAAAGTTAATTCGTCTGAGTAGCTGTTCACCCGCAGCAGTCAGTACTGTCTTACGGCCTTCAACCTGAAATAATTGCACATCCAGCGTTTGCTCCAGCTTGTGCACTGCATGATGAATGGTAGACTGACTTTTATAGACCACTTCCGCCGCCTGATGAAAACCACCGTGTTCAGCGACAGCCTTAAACATCCGCCATTGCTCCAGTGTTGAACGCGCCATCTTATACTCCTGTAAGAACGGGAAAAGCGAAAGCCAGTCTGCCATTAGCGACAGACTGGCTAAGTGGTTAGTTGCGGCTTAACCAGCGGTCCAGAGAGATTTTACCGGCACCGCTAAACAACAGCGACACACTGGCAGCCAGCAGTGCTAAGCCAAACTCATAGCCATTGTTACTCATAAAGAGGCCGTTTTCAAAATGCACGCTAAAGATTGCAATCAGCATGGCAAAGGCCAGGGCGGCAGCTGCCGGGCGCGTTAATAAGCCCAGAATTAAGGCTAAACCACCGAAGAACTCGGTCGCGCCAGCTAAAAAGGCCATTAGCACGCCTGGGCTTAAGCCGATGCTATCCATCCAGGCACCGGTCCCTTCCAGGCCGTAGCCGCCAAACCAGCCAAAAAGCTTTTGCGCGCCATGGGCGGCGAAGATAATGCCCACCGGTACCCGTAATGCCAGGGCGTCCCAGCCGGCGTTGGTTTGCGTGATCTGTTGGAATAACTGTTTTGCTTTGCTCATCTTAGTGTCCTCGAATATTTAAAGTACGATATCTTAGGTTGCCGACGATAACTGCTGTCGTTGGGATAACTATAGTCGCAATGTTTGTTTCTTAAAATAGGATATATTTACACATAACGTTCGAATTTAAAGAATGTTGGTAATTCTGGCTGCGACTGTAGTGGTATAGGGCTTGCTTAGTATTGCTGGTAAACTAATGGCGAGTTATTGCAGGCTAGCGGAGCGCTATGGATGAAACTGGATAACAAAGGCTCGGTAAGTCTGGATGATATACCGCAGGACTCAGCCTTTTGGCAGACCTTTACCCTGGGGCTACGGATAGAGCTACAGCTGCTGGTCAATTCCGGTGTGCGTTTACGGGCTGAGTTAGTGGGGTATGAGAAAAAGCAGTATCTGATCCTGCGACTGCCCAGCTCGGAGCCGGTGCTGCCGAAGCAGATGCTGTCACATAACACCGGGATGATATGCCGCTTTGTGGTCGAGGCTGAGCAAGGTCGGATCTATGCCTTCAAATCTGAGTTATTAAATGTGGTAAGCCAGCCGCAGCGGATGTTGATTATCCGTTATCCAATGGTCGCACAATATTTATCGCTTCGCGCCGATAACCGCAATCCGGTGCATATTCCGGTGCAGTTGGAGAATGCTGAGCATGGTGTGCTGAGCTCAACCTTGTTAGATCTGTCAGCCAAAGGGGGACTCGTATCTATTATGGATGCTAATCCTATGCTGGGACGCGGCGAAACCCTGGTATTGAAACTGCCGGCAGGTTTGCCGGCAGTTGCTGCAGTGATTAAGCGCAGTGCCAGGCCAAAAGGCGAATTGCGCTTAGGATTAGAGTTTAATACACCTTTGTCTGAGGGATCACTGCAAAAGCTGATGCAGCTTTCCAAAAACAACTAACTATTCAGGCTGGTAAATCAAACCATAGGGCCTGCAAAGGTCCTTTCGCAGCCAGGCCCTGTAACTGGTGCATGGCCGCAATTTTTAAACCGTCGCCCGGTTGCAGTATTAGTCCGGCGAGAACAAGCTCCCCCTGGATCAAATGCAAATAATAAGCCCGACCAGCTTGCAGCTGAAAATCCACGCTCTCGTTTTCCGCCAGTAGCAGCTGTGCCAGCGCCGCATCCTGCTTGATAGTTAGAGTGCCATTCCGGCCGTCCGGGGTAATGACCCAGGTTAAGCCAGGCTGCCGGCCAAAATCCTTTTGCTGATAGCCCGGGGCGCCATCAAACTGGTTTGGCTCGATCCAGATCTGTAGAAACTTCAGTGGCGCCGTTTTGCTGGCGTTATATTCACTATGGTAAATACCTTTACCGGCACTCATTAGCTGAAATTCGCCAGCCGGTAAAATCTCCTCATTACCCGCTGAGTCCTTATGGGCAATTTGTCCTTGCAGCACATAGCTGATAATTTCCATATTGCGATGCCCATGGGTGCTAAAACCCGCCCCGGGCGCGACTTCATCATCGTTAATCACGCGCAGCGCCGAGAATCCCATTTGCTGCGGATTATAGTAATCGCCAAAGGAAAACGTATGCTGGCTTTTTAGCCAGCCAAAGTGGGCGCGTCCACGTTCGTTGGCGCGAATAATTTCAAACATAGATACCTCCGCTGGTTTAAGGTGTCAGCTGACCTTAGGCACCGCCGACTCGACTTGGTCAGTGTAACCTGCACCATTAAACGAATATATCGGATAAAATTTGATTAAATGTTCTTATTAGTAGAATTGTTTTTGCAGAGGCTGAGGGTAGGTGTTTCAGGGCTTACAGGGAGCTGACGGCCAGAAGCTGGCCGTCATAGGTAAGGTTAGCCGCCAATCGGTGCTTTCATACCGCTGCGTTGCATCCGGGCTGCTTCAGCACGGGCTGCATCGCGATCACGCTCTGTCTGCTCAACTGAGCGGCACACTCTGTTGCCGACGCGCGAGCCTGTTGATTTTTCATTGTGACAGACATGCGTCACTTCACCTTTTTCATTAACGATGGTTTGAGATGTGGATTGGCGCGCAGAACGATTCTCGTCCGTTGAGGCACAACCACTCATCATCAGCGCCATCAGACCAGCGAATGCCAGAGCAGCTAATTTCATGTGGAATTTCCTTTTTTGGTTAAAATCGGTACCACCTTAGCTGATCAGGCCGGCTTTTGCAGCTTTTGTAGCGGTTTTTTTACAAATTATTACAATTTTGGCTTGCTGCCTTTGGTAAGCGGCACAAAGTAGTTTGCAAAGCGGTTTTCCGTTATCCTTAGCGCTGACGTGGATGGGGAAAGCGAGGGCGGGATGCAGATTTCCGAGTGGCGTAACTATTGGCAACAAACCAAGGAATTTACGCAGGCTTACTGGCAACGGTGTCAACAAGATCAGATCTCAATGATTGGTGGATATCTGGCTTATGTCACCTTACTGTCTTTGGTGCCGCTGGTCACTGTGATGTTTTCAATGTTAAGTGCTTTTCCGATGTTTGCCGAGTTTCAGGCGAACCTGGAGTCTGTTATTTACGCCAATGTAATCCCTTCCCGCGGTGAAGAGATCCAGGCTTATATTACGCGTTTTATCGGTAATACCGGCGGTATGACGGCGATCGGCATTCTGGCGCTGGTGTTTTTTGCCTTATTGCTTATTCACAATATTGATAAAACGCTAAATAAAATCTGGCGCGTCACCAGCCGGCCACGTTTAATAATCTCGTTTTCAATTTACTGGATGATTCTGACGTTGGGCCCCATCCTGTTTGGGTTGTCGATTGGCGTAACCTCTTATCTGGTCAGGCTAAGTACCTTCGCGGACGACTATACGCCGGGTTTCTCAACCCTGGTGCTGGGTGTGGTGCCTTATCTGATGTCACTGGCAGCCTTTTTTATTTTATATCTGGTTGTGCCCAACCTTAAAGTCCGGGTTAAACATGCGCTTTGGGGCGCCTTATTGGCGATGGTGCTGTTTGAGTTATCCAAGCGGGGCTTTGCCTTTTATGTCACAAACTTTCCGACCTATCAGACGATTTATGGTGCCCTGGCGCTGTTACCTATTTTGTTTGTCTGGATCCATTTATCCTGGATGGTGGTATTGCTGGGAGCGGAACTCACCGCCTTACTACAACAGCGGGAAGCGGGGGAGTGTCGGGAAGATGAAGTTTGTCCGGTGCCGCAGCGTGCGGACAAATCAGTTGCAGCTGAAACAGAGTAGTCAATGAAAGCATTAATTCAAAGAGTCAGTCAGGCCAAAGTTGAGGTTGCCGGCAGCACTGTTGGCGCAATCGAACGGGGTTTATTGGTGTTATTGGCGGTTGAAGCCGGGGATAGCGAAGCAGATCTGCGTAAATTGGCAGAGAAAGTTTGCCGTTACCGGGTATTTAGTGATGACAACGGTAAGATGAACCTGAATGTACAGCAGGCAGGTGGTGCCTTGCTGGTGGTGTCACAATTTACCCTGGCGGCGGATACCCAATCCGGGTTACGCCCGAGCTTTACCCCGGCCGCGGCACCGGCGCTGGCCGAGCAATATTATCAGGCATTTTGTACTTACTGCCGTGAGCTGGGGCTTAAGGTTGCAACCGGCCAGTTTGCCGCCGATATGCAGGTTAGTCTGACTAACGACGGCCCCGTTACTTTTATGCTGGAGAGCCGCTAATGGCAAAAACCTTAACCCTGGCCAGTCCGCAAACTCCGGCACAGTGGCAGGCCTATTATCAGCTGCGTTGGCAGGTGCTGCGCGCACCCTGGCAGCAACCGCCGGGTTCAGAGCAGGATGAGCTGGAGCCAAGCAGCTTTCATCAGATGCTACTGGATCCACAAGGGCAGGTCGCGGCTGTCGGGCGTTTACATCAAGTTGATAGTGACACTGCTCAGGTCCGCTATATGGCGGTCGCTGAGTCATGGCAGGGCAAAGGCGCCGGTAGCCGAATTTTACAGGCGCTGGAGCAACAGGCCGTGCAGCTGGGGATGAAATATATCGTACTAAATGCTCGTGACAGCGCGCTGGCGTTTTATCAGCGTCAGGGGTATCGGGTCGTTGCAGCAGCGCCGATCCAGTTTGGTATTACGCATCAACGGATGCAAAAACAACTCTGTTTGGCCGGAAGTTCTACAGAATGGCAACAATGGTGCCAAAGTCTGCAACAAACCTGGCACAGCACTATTCCGCTCAGTGCCTATATGCAACTGCAGATCGAACAATGTGATGGTTATCAGCTGCAATGCACGGCGCCGCTGCCACCCAATATTAATCTGCACCAGACCATGTTCGCCGGCAGTATCTATACGCTGGCGACGTTAACCGGCTGGGGCATGCTGTATTTACAGTTGCAGAGTCTGGGCCTGCATGGCGCACAGGTGCTGGCCGATGCCAATATCCGCTACCTGAAACCCATTCGCAGCCAACCCACCGCAGTGTGTAAAGTTGCGGCCGTATCTGGTGATCTAACGCCATTAGCCGCAGGCAAGCGGGTAAAACAGCAAATCAGTGTCCAGCTGTTTGCTGAGGGTGAGCTTTGCGCCGAGTTTAGCGGCTTATATGCGGTATTGCCGGAGTAACTTTATGGCAGAAAAAGTACTGATTATTGGTTGTGGCTGGCTGGGACAACAACTTGCGCCGTTGCTGGCAGCAGCAGGTTACCAGGTTTTTGGCAGCCGCCGCACCCAAGCCTCAGCAGAGGCTTTGCCGGCGCCGATCCAAGGTATCGCGCTGGATTTTCAGCCACCCTGGTCTGCTGCGCAGTTGGCGCTTTTTCAGGATGCCTGGCTAATTTGCACTATTCCGCCCGGTGGCCGGCAAGGTGGGACGTCGGATTATCCGCAAGTGCTGCAACAGCTGGCGCAGTTAGCTCAGGCTGCAGGGATAAAGGGCGGGATCCATATTAGCTCAACCGGTATTTATCAGGGGCTCAGTGGCGTCGTTAACGCACAGGCCGAGCTGCAACTGACTCAGCCTCGGGTAGCCTTGTTGGCAGCCGGTGAGCAGGCACTGCAACAGCAGGGTAGCTGGCTGACCTTGCGCTTATCCGGCTTAATGGGGCCGGGCCGGCATCCCGGTCGCTTTGTTCAGGGCAGAGCCGTTAGCGGTGCGATGCAGCCGGTCAATATGGTGCATAGTGCCGATGTGGCAGCGGCTGTGCTGCAGATCTTAAGCCGTTGGCCCTTACCCGCAGCCTGTTATAACCTGAGCTCGCCGCAGCACGTGACAAAAGCCGAATTCTATCAGGCGGCGGCTGAGAGCCTGGGGTTGACCGCGGCCAGTATTGATTTGAGTGCCGCGGCGATCGAGCCTGCCCGCCAGGTGTGCAGCCAGCGCTTTATCGAAGATGCGGATTTTAGCTTTCAGTTTGCCGATCCCCGCACCGCCTTGCCGCTCTGCAATTAGATTTTAAACCGGGCCGCGCCCTCGGTCAGTTGTTGTGCCAGGCGGGCCACTTCCTGACTTTCGCTCATCGTTTGTTCGGCCTGAGTGGCACTTTGCTGCGCCAGGCCAACAATTTCGTGCATCCGGTCGTTGATAGCTTGCCCCAGCTGTTGCTGGCTTTGACTGGCCTGATTGACGGCACTGCTGATCCGCAGCGTGGCGGAAATCGCCTCTGTGACTGCGGTCAGGGAGGCAACCAGTTCCGTCATGGTCGTCACACACTGTTCGGCTTCCTGTTTACCGGTTAATACTGCGGCGACCGCCTGCTGACTTTGTTGTTGCAAATGTTCAATCATCTGCCGGATTTCACTGGTGGCCTGCTGGGTGCGTCCGGCCAGTGAGCGTACCTCATCGGCGACCACGGCAAAGCCACGGCCTTGCTCACCGGCACGCGCCGCTTCAATGGCGGCATTGAGTGCCAGCAGGTTAGTTTGCTCAGCAATGGCGCTGATAGTGGTCAGGATACTGCCGATATTGGTTGACTGATCATCGACCTTATTCATGATCTGGCTGGTGCTAACCAGCTGCTGTGCCAGCTTATTAATACGCTGGTTGTTGGCCCCCGCCAGTTGACTGATTTGCTGGCTTTGCTGCAAGGCCTGCTGCATGGCTTCACCGGCATCAGCGGCGTGGACTGCGACCGCCTGGGTATTTTCTGCCAGTTGCTCAGTAATTTGATTTACGCTACCGATTTGCTGCTGCTGGGCATGCAGCGACTGGTTGATCTCGCCGACCGCAGTGGTGGAACGCTGCGCCGTACTGCTCAGGGCACTGGCATTTTGCTGGATATTGGTCAGTAAGCCACTTAAGGCATTGATCAGGCTATTGACCTTTTCCGACAAGGCACCAAATTCATCTTGCTGTTCGATATGGAGCTTGCGGGTCAGATCGCCCTGCGCGATATAGCCCAGCACATGGTTAATCCCAGCCAGCGGTTTTAACATCGCGCTAATAGTAAAATAGGCGGTGGTCGCCGCCAGTACGACCAGCACCAGCATCATAAACCAGGTTCGGGTACTACCGGAGCTGAGGGCGCCGGAGGTTTGTTGTTGCAGGGTACTAAAGCGCAGCCCGGCTGCGTTAACCACCTGATCCAGCAGCTCCAGCGCCAGCCCGACTTGTTGTTCCGCGGTATTCAGGGCATTACGGGCTTGCTGCAAGGCACTGAGTTGTTGTTGCTTTAAGGTCAGTAAATTAGGCTCAGCACCGAGCGCATCATTTAGCTCCTGCCAGTGCATAGCAAAATTCTGCCACAGGCCATCGGTATTAATTGACTCGGCTAATTGCGCCAGATAATCGACATTAACCTGCATATCGCTGAGCGCAAAGCTAACGTTATCCTGATTGCGCTCCAACTGGCTGTACTCGCTATAGGCTGCAGTTTCCCGCAGCGTATTCACCAGACCAACCAACTGACCGTCTAAGCGGCCGGCGGTGCCGGCAATAATTTCTGCAGTTTGGCGGTTACGCGGTAATTCCAGCTCTGACAGTTCAATCAGGGCGGCGCCGGCTTCATCGAGCAGGGTTTCCAGCCGCGCCAGCTCAGTGCTCAGCTGCTGTTGCAGCCGTAAACTGCTCAGGCGGGCGCCAAACATTGTGCTGGACGCCTCGGTGTAACGGTTGGCATGTTCGGTGGCACTATTCAGACTTTGCTGCAGCTCGCCGCCCAGATTTAACTGTTGAAACTGGCTCAACAATTGATTAAATGCCTGTTGTTGCTGATTGAAGTTCTGCTGATATCGCTCAATATCGGCTTGTTGCTCGGCCGTAAAGCCGGACGCGGTCAGACGGGCCAGCTGCAATAACAGGATCTGTGCCTGATTGCTTTGCTGTTGCGCCGGCACGGCCAATTCGTTCATCTGGGTATTGGCGGCAGTGACACTGCGAAAACTGCTTAGAGCCGATACACTGGCGATCAGTAATAGGAGGGTGATAAAGCCAAAGCCGATAATGACTTTATGCGCAACGGTTAACTTCATAGCGTAAGCCCCTGTCTGGCCAGATTTTAGTATAGTGATTTTTTAGCGTCTGGCACGCAGAAGATTTACGGTAGCAGGTTTTTAAACACTGGTCCAGCCAGTAGTGGCATAGAAAATATGTGCTTATATCAGTGCGGTTATCGTTGAGAGCAACTGTGGTTAGTGGGGTAGGGCAAAGTTAAGGTGGCCTCCCAGCCGGTAACGACTGCCGGGAGAGGTTAAATAGGCCAGGCTGACCGCGCCGTCACGGCTAAAGGTGCGGCGGGTCAGACGCAGGCAGGGTTCGGGCTTTTTCAGCAGCAACTGCTGACAGGTAAAATCATCCGGCCAGATAGCTTCAACAATATGCTCAGCTTCGGTCAGCGGTGCGATCTGGCTTAAATACAAATGCGGGGTGATTTCCTGAAAATCCTGTTGGGTATACAGCGGCACCTGTTTCGGGTTGACATAACGCGCTTCCAGTTGCAGCGGCAGCGCATCGGAATAATGCACGATCAGCGAGAAGAAGACCGGTTCATTGCGTTTTAATCCCAAAGCCGTCGCCACAATAGTCGGGCAAGGCAGCTCGGTGAGCTGTAACAGCTTAGCGCGGTAGGCATGGCCACTGCTTTGCACCTCATCGGCAATATTGCGAATTTCCAGCAACGAGGATTGCGATTTTAACGCGGCAACAAAGCTGCCGACGCCCTGGGTGCGATACAGGATGCCCTGTTCGGTCAGTTCCTGTAACGCGCGCCGGGCCGTCATCCGGCTGACGGAGAACTGCTCTGCCAACTCATTTTCCGACGGCACCCGGCTATGTTCCGGCCAGGCGCCGCTTTCGATCTGGCGCAGCATAAATTCTTTAATTTCGGCAAATTTCGCCATAGCGAGGCTGACCTGTTAGCAAGGGTTACGCAGTGATGTGCTAAAAATAGCGGATCTTGGTTGTATATACAAGTTTTTCGGTTAGACTATTTGCAAAGTGGTTGAACAGCATGACACCGCGGCTACGGAGCACCGCCGCGGTAAACAGGAGCACAGAATGGCAGACTTTGATGCGGTATGGCTAAATGCGAAGCTGGCGACGATGACGGATAACGGCAGCCCCTATGGTGCTATTGAGCAGGGGGCATTGGCGGTTAAGGATGGGCTGATTGCCTATGCCGGGCCTCAGGCCGAGCTACCGCCTTTTGATAGCCTGGTGACACCCCTTTATGATGTGCAGGGGCAGTGGCTGCTGCCGGGTTTGATCGATTGCCATACCCATTTGTTGTATGCCGGTAACCGCGCCAATGAGTTTGAACTGCGTCTGCAAGGAGCCAGTTATCAGCAAATTGCCGCGGCCGGCGGCGGCATTGCCAGTACCGTTCGAGCAACCCGCGACGCCAGTGAAGAAGCATTGTTTAAGCTGGGTAAGGATCGCTTAAATGCGCTGCTGCGGGAAGGGGTGACTACGGTTGAAATCAAATCCGGCTATGGTCTGGATTTAGCCAATGAACAAAAGCTGTTAGAAGTGGCGGCTTTGCTGGAGCAGCATCATCCGACCAGTATTATCAAAACCTTTTTGGGCGCGCATGCGTTACCGCCGGAATTTAAAGATAATGCTGATGGCTATATCGAGGCGGTGTGTCAGATGTTGCCGGCTTTGCAGCAGCTTGGCTTAGTGGATGCCGTAGATATCTTCTGTGAGAGCATTGGTTTTAGTGTCGCGCAAAGCCGTAAGGTGTTCGCGGCGGCAACGGCGTTAGGTCTGCCGGTAAAAGCCCATGCCGAACAGTTATCGAATCTGGGCGGCAGTGCGCTGGTGGCTGAGTTTGGCGGTTTATCGGCCGATCATGTTGAATATCTGGATGAAGCCGGTGTGGCGGCGATGGCGAAAGCCGGTACTGTCGCGGTATTGTTGCCGGGGGCCTATTATTTTCTGCGTGAAACCCAGCTGCCGCCACTGGCGCTGCTGCGGCAATATCAGGTACCGATGGCAGTTGCCAGCGACCTGAATCCCGGCACCTCGCCGTTTTGTTCTTTGCAGTTGATGCTGAATATGGCCTGCACGCTGTTTCGTTTAACCCCGGAAGAAGCCCTGCTCGGCGTCACCCGCCATGCTGCAACCGCGCTGGGGCTGAAAGATCGGGGGCAACTGCAAGCGGGTATGCGGGCAGACTTTGGCTGTTATGCGATAAGTCAGCCGGCTGAGCTGTGCTATCAGTTTGGGGTATCGCCGTTAAAACAACTGGTGGTAGCCGGCAGTCTGTGCCGGCTACCATAACAGCACTTTACTCCACCACAGCAGCCTGGCGTTGTTTGCCGAGAATAAAGGCCTGCACCAGCTGGCTCAGTACCTGACCACAATGGTTAAGTCCGGCGCTAACACCTGAGGGATGCTGCGCCGGCGCAGCTTCTGCCAGATGCAGGTAGGCGGTAGCGGGTAAACGGGCGATTTGATACACCGCCTGCTCTGCCTGCGCCACACTGATACCACTGTAATTCAGCGCACTGGCCGGCATGGCGGTAATGGCATCAGTATCCAGCTCCAGTGCCAGCGGCGTATGGGCGCTAAGCACTTTATCGCAGGCCAGATCCAGCGCTTGCTGCCAGCTTAGCTGTTGGCGGACAAAAATCTGCTGGTAGCTGATAAAATCGGCACCGGCAGCCGACAGTGCTGCCAGGCTGGCGGCATTATTTTTTTGCTGGTGTAGGCCCAGCACCAGATAATGCTGCAGTAGCTGCTTCTCCATCGCATAGCTAAAACCATTACCGCTATGGCGGCCTTCCAGCGCACGAAAATCAGCATGGGGATCAATATTGATACAGTTGGCAGCCTGGCCAGTATGGCTGTGTAGTGCCTGCAACAGCGGCAGCGCATTATTATGACCGCCACCAATTACTATGGGGGTAAGACCGGCAGCAAAAATCGGCGCGACCGCCGCACCAACCCGTTCGTCCAGCTCAGCACAGAGTTGCCGGAGCTGCATCAGCTCCGCGGCATGAGCGGCGTTCAGATTGCTGCTCTGCTGCTGTAAATCGGCACAGCTGACTTCACCCAGCACTAACAGCTGCTGCGCATCCAGTAAGCTGTTTGCCTGGAGATTGAGAAATTTGCTTAAAAATGCCTGCCAGCCCAAGGTGGCACCGGGCAAGCCACAGTTGGCCCGTGGGCCGATATCCTCGGGAATGCCCAGCAACACAAACTGGCCGCCCGTTGCGGCATGGCGGGCTAAATTCGCACCTAAGTCCAATGCCGGATCCGGCAGTTGGCATTGTTCGGCCAGACGGCTTTCACCCGGACGGGGTTGAAAAAAGGCGCTTAGATGCGCCTTAGTTAAATACTGCACTGCTGCCATAACTTATTCGAGATCCAACGCATCCGGTGACAGAATGATGCCCGTGCTGTCGGCATACAAATGGTCGCCCGGCAGGAAGGTAACACCGGCAAAATTCACCGGTACCTCGGTTTCACCAAAACCATTGTCGTCAGCGCCAATCGGAATAGCATTCACTGCCTGAATACCGATATCAAAGTCTTCCAGGGCATCCAGATCGCGCACACTGCCATAGCACACAATGCCTTCCCATCCATTGGTGGCCGCCAGTGAAGCCAGTTCGGCATCAATCAGTGCACGTCGGGCCGAGCCGCCGCCGTCAATCAGCAATACCTTGCCAATGCCATTATCAGCCAGTACCTGACGGATCAGACCGTTGTCCTCAAAACACTTAACAGTATGGATTTGTCCGCCAAAGGAGCGGCGGCCGCCGTAGTTTGCAAAAATCGGTTCAACGACATCAACCTGATCCGCATACAGATCGCACAGCTCAGACGTATTATATTCCACGGTTAACTCCATACCAGAAGAAGGGTAATGCTCAGTATAACCCGCTGACATATAAGCTCAAGCGGAACTTATCGCCTTTTGGCGCCAGCGCCACAGCGGGCGGCAGCACTTTTAATCGTCGCTGTCATTTTTTCGTCATTAAGCTTGCTTAGTATCCGGTTAGTTATTGCACAACAGGATCACTGTCATGTTGCTAAAACGACTGGAATACTGGGACCATGCTTTTTTCTGCCGGCTGTTCGCCAGGAGCTCCTCGCTGCTGCTGTCGCGCGGCAGTTACTGGATATCGAAAACGGCCGATGGTCCACTGTATTTATTACTGGTGCTACTGCTGCTGGTGCTTGAGGTAGCAGATAGCTGGCAGTTTACCCGGCTATTATTGCTGGCGTTTGCGATAGAGCTGCCGTTGTATCTGTTGTTAAAAAACACTATCCGGCGGATGCGACCGCAGCAGGCGGTCAGGCTGCACCCGGTGGTAGCGCATATCGTACCCTCTGATACCTTTAGCCTGCCATCCGGGCATACCGCGGCGGCCTTTGTGGTGGTAACAGCGGTTGCGCTCTGTTTTCCGGCCTGTTTCTGGTTAGTGTTACTGTGGGGGCTATTAGTGGGTTTGTCGCGCATTATGCTGGGTGTGCACTTTCCGCTGGATATCCTGGCTGGGATCAGCCTTGGCGTTGCCTCCTGCTACAGCGCAGCAAAGCTGCTCTGAGCAGGCGGTGTCACAGGCTTTTAATATTGATCAGGGGGTCGCGACTGGCATTGGCAGCTTTTAGCCGGGCCAGATATTGCTGCCATAGGGTTTCCTGCTGGCTGGCCAGTTGTTGCAGGTAGGCAAAACTATAGAGGCCGGTGTGATGGCCATCGTCAAACTGCAATTTCACCGCATAATGACCAACAGGGGTGATGGCGCTGATCCCAACCTGCCGCTTATTGGCGACCAGCCGTGGTGTGCCATGGCCACGCACTTCGGCGGATGGCGAATGCACCCGCAGAAATTCCGCACTTAAACTCTGGCACTGCCCCGCGGCATCCAGCAGATCCAGGATCCGCCGTTGCCGGTGGTAATGCAGTTTTACCAGTGCTGCCGCCATTACAGAATAAACCGGCTCAGATCTTCATCCTGCACCAGACTACCCAGATGCTGCTCAACATAGGCTGCATCAATGGCAATCTGTTGCCCGGTATGGTCAGCGGCATCGTAGGAAATTTCTTCCAGCAACCGCTCCATCACCGTATACAGACGGCGGGCACCGATATTTTCGGTAGTTTCATTGACCTGAAACGCCGCGGCAGCGATACGTTTAATGCCATCTTCGGTAAACTGAATTTGCACACCCTCAGTCGCCAGCATGGCACGCGCCTGCTCGGTTAATGACGCTTTTGGCTCAGTCAGAATACGCTCAAAATCGGCGGCGGTTAAGGCTTCCAGCTCAACGCGGATCGGTAACCGGCCCTGTAGTTCAGGCACCAGATCCGACGGCTTGCTCATCTGGAAGGCACCTGAGGCGATAAACAGGATATGGTCGGTCTTGACCATACCATGCTTGGTATTTACTGTGCAGCCTTCGATTAATGGCAGCAGATCACGCTGTACGCCTTCGCGCGATACGTCAGGGCCGCTGGTTTCGCCGCGCTTACAGATTTTGTCAATTTCATCCAGAAACACGATGCCATTTTGCTCTACCGCATCCAGCGCTTCGGCTTTCAGTTCTTCCGGATTGACCAGTTTGGCGGCTTCCTCTTCAATCAGCTGCTTGAAAGCATCTTTAATTTTCAGCTTACGTTTTTTCTTTTTCTCACTGCCCAGGCTCTGGAACATGCTCTGCAATTGCGAGGTCATCTCTTCCATCCCCGGCGGCGCCATAATTTCTACGCCAATAGGCCCCTGCGACAGTTCCAGTTCGATTTCTTTGTCATCTAACTGGCCTTCACGCAGTTTTTTGCGGAAGATCTGCCGGGTATTAGAGTCGGTGCTGGCTTTTTCCGGCTCGCCCCAGGCGTCTTTGGGTTTGGGTAACAGCGCATCGAGGATCCGCTCTTCCGCGGCTTCTTCGGCCCGAAAGCGGTTTTTGGCAATGGCCTGTTCGCGAAACATCTTTACCGCGCTGTCTGTCAGATCACGGATAATACTTTCCACTTCCTTACCGACATAACCGACTTCGGTAAACTTGGTCGCTTCGACTTTAATAAAGGGCGCGTTCGCCAGCTTGGCAAGGCGACGGGCAATTTCGGTTTTACCGACACCGGTAGGGCCTATCATCAGAATATTTTTTGGCGTCACTTCCTGGCGCAGCGCCGGATCTAATTGCATGCGGCGCCAACGATTACGCAGCGCGATGGCGACAGCCCGTTTGGCTTTGTTCTGGCCAATAATATGGCGATCCAGCTCGTGGACTATTTCTCTTGGGGTCATATCAGACATGGGCTACCTGCTTACAATTCTTCAATAGTCTGGTGGTGATTGGTGTAGACACAGATATCACCGGCAATTTTCAGGCTTTTTTCCACGATATCGCGGGCGCTGAGCTCAGTATTTTGTAACAAAGCGGTGGCGGCTGCCTGGGCAAAGGGGCCACCACTGCCAATGGCAATCAAATCATGCTCTGGCTGCACCACATCACCATTACCGGTAATGATCAGTGAGGTATTGGCATCGGCCACGGCTAACAGGGCTTCCAGCTTACGCAGCATACGATCGGTACGCCAGTCTTTCGCCAGTTCAACGGCGGCACGCATTAAGTGGCCCTGATGCATTTCCAGCTTGGCTTCGAAGCGTTCGAACAGGGTAAAGGCATCAGCGGTGCCGCCGGCAAAACCGGCCAGTACCTTATTGTGATAGAGGCGGCGAACCTTGCGGGCATTACCCTTCATTACGGTATTACCCAGCGAGACCTGGCCATCACCACCGATGGCAACATGGCCATTGCGGCGAACAGAGACGATAGTAGTCATAAAAAAAGCCCTATGGCGAAAACATAGGGCTTAAGTAAGGGGGACAGCCGGATTTTTCAAGTCCAGTTACGGACCTGACAGGTATTAATCCCCATTTGCCGTAATCGGTTCATATCGGCAGTGGCGGCCCGGCGCGATTCATAAGGGCCTACTACCACCCGGAACCAGACGCCGTTGCTGCCTTCGGTACGTCTGACATCGGCAGTAATGCCGGCAAAGGCAATTTGTGCTTTCATCTGTTCAGCCTGGCCTTGCTGGCGGAAAGAGCCGCACTGTAACACCGCCGGCACGCTACGTTGCTGTTCGGGGACTTCGACCGTAATTTCGCGGTTTTCCAATTCTTTAATATATTGGTAAGGCTCAGATTGCGGTTTGGGCGGTAACTCATCTTTCGCCGGCGCCTTAACCGGTGCCGCTGCAGGTTGACTGCTACTGACCGGTTGTTGCTTTAAAAACCACAGACCATAGACAAAGACGCTAAGTGTTAGCAAGGTAAGCGCAATTAGCAGCCAGGGCTTATTACTGGCCGCCGGCGCCTTGGCGCGACTGCCTCTGGCCTGACCTTTAGCGGGTGCTTTCGGACGGGTGGCGCGCACATAATCTTTTTGTGGCATACGACTTATCAATTACCTGTTTTTCTAATCACACTGTATTCTACCCGGATCGGCAGAAAAGGAAATAACGCAGCTCCGATCTGTTACCAAAACAAGCCGTGGCGCTGCAGTCACTGGTTTTCGCGGCTTAACTTAAATCCAGCGCATCGACATCGAGCTGCCATTTGATTTTACGGCTCAGCGGCCATTGCGATACCTCTGCTAAAACCTGACTTAGCAGTTGATGCAGCAGCGGCCGTTGTGCGGCATAGAGGTGTAATTGCCAGCGGTATTTACCTGCCCGGCGTTCCAGCGGCGATAACAGAGGGCCGAGCTGTTGAACCTGAGGTTGCTGCTGACAGTAGCTGGCAACCTGCTGTAGCCACTGCTGGCAAAGCTCACTCTGATGGGCTTCTGCTCTGAATAGCGCCATATACTGACAGGGGGGTAACAGGGTTTGCTGGCGCTCCAGCAGGGCACTGCGGGCAAAGGCGGCATAACCGTTTAGCATGATGTCCTGCAGCAAGGCGTGTTCCGGATGTTGGGTTTGCAGTAACACCTTGCCTTTATCATGGCCACGACCGGCCCGGCCGGCAACCTGGGTCAGCAACTGCCCCAGTTGCTCAGGAGCACGAAAGTCGGCGCTATACAGGGCGCCATCGACGTCGACAATCACCACCAGAGTAACAAAGGGGAAATGATGGCCTTTAGCCAGCATCTGGGTTCCCAAAATCAATCTGGGGCCAGGTTGCTGAATTTCGGCTAACAGGCTGGCGAAAGCACCTTTACGCCGGGTGCTGTCACGGTCAAGCCGGGTCACCGGGACCTCGGGAAACAATACACTCAGATGCTCTTCCAGTTGCTCGGTACCCTGACCGACCGGCGCCAGCCGGGTACTACCACAGCCGCCGCATTGTCGTGGTACGGCCCGGGTGGCACCGCAATGATGGCAAACCAACTGCCGGCTATGTTTATGGTAAGTGGTAAAAGCACTACAACGCTGACATTCGGTCAACCAGCCGCAATCCTGACAGCTGAGGGCCGGTGCAAAACCGCGACGATTTAAAAACAGCATCACCTGTTTGCCCAGTTTCAGCTGTTGCTGCATTTGTTGAATGCTTTGTGCGGCCAGTCCGTGTTGTAAAGCCTGTTGCTTCAGATCGACCAGCTCCAGCTGCGGCATTGCCTGACCACTGGCGCGGGCTGTTAGTGTCAGCTTGGTAAAACGACCTTGCTGGCAGTTGTACAGTGATTCGAGACTCGGCGTGGCCGAGCCAAGCAGGATCGGACAGTGCTCCAGTGCTGCGCGCTTTATTGCCAGATCCCGGGCGTGGTAACGAAAGCCGTCTTGCTGTTTTAGTGACAGGTCATGTTCCTCGTCAATAATAATCAGTCCGAGCTTGCGAAAAGGTAAAAACAGCGCCGAGCGGGTACCTATTACCACAGCTGCGCTGCCACTGGCCGCTTGCAGCCAGCAGTTAAGCCGCTCGCCATCACTTAAATTTGAATGCCAGACCAGTACCGGGGCGCGGAAACGTTTGCTAAAGCGTTCCAGCGTTTGTGGGGTCAGGCCAATTTCCGGTAGCAATACCAGTATTTGCTGACCGAGCTCCAGCAGGGAGGGGATGAGCTGCAGGTAGACTTCGGTTTTGCCGGAGCCGGTGACACCTTCCAGCAAAAAGGGCCGGAAGCTGCCCTGGGCCTGATTAACGGCGGTCACTGCCAGAGCCTGATCAGCGGTTAGTTGCAACGCCGGCTCGGCTAAGCCCTGATAGTGATAGGGTGCGATCGCCGTTTGGAACGACTCGACCAGCGCCTTGGCCATTAATTGCTTTAGCGCACTGCCGCTGTAATGGCTTTTGACGGTCGCTTCATCCAGCGCTTGTGTTGTCAGGGCCTGCCACAATTCTGCCTGTTTAGCCGAGCGCGAAAAGCTTTGCAGGTTAGCGGCTTTACCGCTGTCGGTCAGTCGGTACGCTCGGGGCAGGTAGTCAGCGAGTGGGCGGCCTTCACGCAACAGTGCGGGTAAGGCGGCCGTGAGGACCTCCCCCAGTGGATGGTGATAGTAATCTGCAGCGAAACTAAGGAGTTGGCGTAGTAAAGTTGGCAAGACCGGCGTCTGATCGATCACGGCAAGCACCGGTTTAAGTTGTTGCTCACTGACGTCGGGTTTAACCGCTAATTGCCAGACAATCCCCACCAATTCGCGTTTACCAAAGGGCACCCGCACCCGGCAGCCTATGCTCACCTCAAGTTCAGGCGGTAACAGGTAATCAAAATGCTGGCGCAAGGGTACGGGCAGGGCAACACGGATCGCAGTCACAGCAGCTTCCATAGCAACAAAATCAGGCTTTAAGTTTAAGGAAGCGCGTGCGCCTTGCCAAGCAAAACAAAATTCTGTGCTTTTCCGGTTTTCTGGTTGCAACTTCAGCGGCTATCTATTAAGCTACGCGCCCTAAATTAACTGTAATTACGTATGGTGTCTGGCGATAAAAAATGCGACCAGATGGCGATACGGCCTAACGAGGTAACCCATGAAACCAGGTATCCACCCGGAATACAAAGAAATTACTGCAACCTGTACTTGCGGTAATACCTTCAAAACCCGTTCAGCTCTGTGCAAAGACATCCACTTGGACGTTTGCTCAGCTTGCCACCCGTTTTATACCGGTAAGCAGAAAGTGTTGGATGTTGGTGGTCGTGTTGACCGCTTCAAGAAGCGTTTCTCTGTACTGGGCAACCGTTAATCGGTACCAAGTACGAAAAAACCGGAGCCTGGCTCCGGTTTTTTTATGCCCTATGCTCAGCGAGAGCATAGGTTTCAGCATTTGTTACTTGTTTTACTTGCCACCCGCCAGGGCTTCAGAAATTGAGCCAGAGCTGCTATCCGGGCGGATAACACCGCAGTTACTGCCACTTTGGTCGCAGCTGACGCCCCGGATCCGGCTTCCTACCGAGCGGCTGTCGTACTGTCCGGTGGCAGTTAACCTTCTGACAATGCCTTCCAGCATATTATTAGCCTGTAATGCCTGGTCTGTTACCCGGATCACTTCAATATTCTCGACTTGCCGTAATTCATCAACCAACGTCTGGTGTTGCTGATCAGCAGCGAGTAGAGCTGTCACTTCCTGCAAGTAAGGACGGGCGGATACCTGTCCGGCCAACACTAACTTCCGGTATAGCTCGGCGGCGCCCGGCAGATCCTGCTCGACACCGGCGCCATGTTGTTTTAACTGTGCCAACAGCAACATGGCACTGGCCAGTCGCTGCTCTGTGGCTAACTCCAGTAGATTAATCGCTTCCGGCAACTGGTCATCCTGCTCAGCCTGCAGCAGTTGTACCGCTTTAGCATATTGCGCCGGGGCATATTTTAGATCGACGGCCAGATCAAGCAAACGTTGCGACTCAGCAAGATCTTGTTCCAGCATAAAACCATTTCTAAGCCAGTCGGACATCAGAAAGACCGCCATAGCGTTGCGCTGGCGCACGCCCATCCGCAAATAACGAATGGCTTGCTCGTTACTTTGCTCCAGACCATCGCCGGTCGCGTGAGCCATTGCTACCAATGCTGCTGCATCACCGCTGCCGCTTCGCGCCAATCTGATCAGTCGGCGCAGTTCTTTACTGCAATCGGTATCGGCACATACCCGGTCATTATCCGCCGCGCTGGCATAACTGGTATTTGAATATAAAGTCAGGGATGCAGTGCTGCACAACAGGGCTGCTAAAAGTAGCGCTTTCATAAAACCTCTGGTTAAAAAACAGTTAATGGTGTCGATTTTAGCTACATACGGCTGAGGGTCAAGTTTTGGTCAGAAGCAGATTGTAAACAAGTGTGTCGGTTAACATAATGTGAGCAACTGGCGCAGCCAAATTTGCGTTCCATTCCAGGTTTGAGTAACTGCGCTCGCCTGTTAAATCCTTCGTCAGCGCCTGCTAAGCAGAACACAGCGCAGATAATTGGATGTCCAGAACTCTTGGCGGCTGAGCATTTTCTTGTTATAACTGGTTACGAATTATACCAAAGTCGTAATGACGTTACTGCCTTAGTCTGGTACGTCCAGCACGATTTCAGTGTTTTTCCAGATCAGAGCTCATTAGAATGAGCCGACCACCGGCCCGCTGTATAACAAAAAACCTATAAATTAGTGCCGTAGTCTGTACCTACACTTACTCAGGAAAAAATTGGAATGTCAGATTTCAGAGAACAAGCGCTGCGTTATCACGCAGAACCTCGCCCAGGGAAAATCAGTATCGAAATCAGCAAAGCTGCCGAAACCGTTACCGATCTGGCACTGGCTTACAGCCCCGGTGTGGCTGAACCGGTGCGTGAAATTGCCGCAGATCCGGACAACATTTACAAATACACTGCCAAAGGCAATATGGTCGCCGTAATCTCTAACGGCACGGCGATCCTGGGGTTGGGCAACCTGGGCCATCTGGCGTCAAAGCCGGTAATGGAAGGTAAGGCGCTGCTATTCAAACGCTTTGCCGGCCTGGATTCAATTGATATTGAAGTATCGCACCGCACTACTGAAGAATTTATTACCACGGTCGCCAATATAGCTGACACCTTTGGTGGTATTAACCTGGAGGATATCAAGGCGCCGGAGTGCTTTGAGATTGAGCAGGAACTGATTAAGCGCTGTAATATCCCGGTATTCCATGATGACCAGCACGGTACCGCTATTGTCACTGCTGCCGGCCTGTTAAACGCGCTGGAGATCCAGGGCAAAGATATCCGCAAAGCCATTATTGTTTGTATGGGTGCCGGCGCGGCTGCCATTGCCTGTATGGAGCTGCTGATCAAGTGCGGCGCTATGCGTGAGCATATCTATATGCTTGATACCAAGGGGGTGATCCATACCCGGCGTGAAGATTTGAACCAGTACAAGCAGCTATTTGCGAACAATACCGATAAAAGGACCCTGGAAGATGCGTTGCAGGGTGCTGATGTCTTCGTTGGTGTTTCCGGTCCCGATGTCCTGCCGCCGGCAGCATTAAGCCTGATGGCGGATAAGCCGGTGATCTTTGCCTGTTCCAACCCGGATCCAGAGATTAAACCTGAACTGGCGCACGCCGAGCGTGGTGATTTGATTATGGCTACCGGGCGCTCGGATTATCCGAATCAGGTGAATAACGTGCTGTGCTTCCCCTTTATTTTCCGTGGTGCATTGGATGTGCGCGCCAGTGTGATTAATGATGAGATGAAGCTGGCAGCCGTGCAGGCGATCCGGGCTATTGCCAAGGAGCCGGTACCGCAGGAAGTGCTATTGGCGGCTAAAGTTAGTAGTCTGGAGTTTGGTAAAGGCTACATTATTCCGAAGCCTATGGATCCCCGGTTATTACCACGGGTCGCCCGTGCGGTAGCTGAAGCGGCAGTCAGCTCAGGGGTAGCCAGGATCCCGATGCCGGCAGCCTACTTTGATGCCTGAGAGTATGATTGCCAGTAAATAAAAAACCGCCGAAAGGCGGTTTTTTATTGCGAACCGGTTAGCGTTATTTATTCTTCATCGCTGTCGGCTTCGATAATCACCGGAATTTCTTTACCCATGCTGGTCAGGATTTGTCTGACTTCAGCCGGGATTTGATGTGGATTATCTTTACGCAAGTCGTCGTCTGCCGGTAGCGGCTGACCGGTAAAAGCATGCAGGAAAGCTTCGCACAGTAACTCACTGTTAGTGGCATGCCGCAGATTATTGACCTGGCGGCGGGTACGTTCATCGGTTAAAACTTTTAAAACATTCAGCGGTATCGAGACGGTAATTTTTTTAACTTGTTCTGATTTTTTACCGTGTTCTGCATAGGGGTGAATATATTCACCATTCCACTTAGCCATAAGGGATCCCTTGTCGTTAATTTTTGTTTTGCAGCGTAGCGCAAAACGGGAATTCTACTGCTTTCTGTCGGTGAGTCAAATAGTGTGCAACAAATAAAGATTATAGACGGCTAAATGGTTTGACTTCCAGTTAATAATGAATATACTTTTAGACGTCTAAACATCTAAAAGAGTTAAAGCATGAGTCATCGCCATCCCGCTACGATTAGCGCCCGGGCAGGTATCGCTGAAGATACCGCCTTCGGTGCCATCACGCCGCCCCTTTACCTGACCTCGACTTATCAGTTGCCGGCCTTTGGTCAGCCCGGTCCTTATGATTATTCGCGCTCGAATAATCCTACCCGCGATATTCTCGGTGAAGCCCTGGCGGAGCTGGAAGGTGGTGCCAAAGCCATTGTTACCAATACCGGAATGTCGGCGTGTCTGTTAGCGCTGCAGTTATTGACCCCGGCTGATACCTTGGTGATCCCACATGATTGCTACGGTGGCAGCTACCGTCTTTTTACTAATCTGGCGCAGAAGAAGCAGGCGTTCCAGCTGGTGATTGTCAATTTTCAACAGCCGGATTGGCCTGAACAGATTAAGCGGGCGGCACCGGCGATGATCTGGCTGGAAACACCGAGCAACCCCTTGCTGCAAATCACTGATATTGCTGCGGTGTGCCAGCTGGCAAAAAGTCTGACCGCAAAGGTCGTGGTAGATAACACCTTCCTGTCGCCGGCATTACAGCGGCCGTTGGCACTGGGGGCCGATCTGGTGGTGCATTCGACCACCAAGTTTATTAATGGCCACAGCGATGTGATTGGTGGTGCGGTGATCTGTAAAACGCAAGCCTGCGGTGACGAGTTGAAATGGTGGGCGAACTGCCTTGGCCTCACAGCAGGCGCTTTTGATAGTTATTTAACCTTACGTGGTTTGCGGACTCTGACCCCTCGCTTGCAGTTGCAGCAGCAGAATACCGCCGAGGTGGTGGCCTTTCTGCAACAACACCCGCTGATTGGTAAGGTGTACTATCCCGGCCTGGTGGATCATCCCGGCCATCAGATTGCTAAGCGCCAGCAATCTGGCTTCGGCGCCATGTGCAGCTTCGAGTTAAGCGCCCCGCCAGCCTTACTGACCACCTTTTTCAGTAACTTACGCTACTTCACGCTGGCGCAGTCTTTAGGCGGGACGGAAAGTTTGATTTGTCATCCTGCGACCATGACCCATGCCTCTATGGACGCAGCGGCCCAGGCCACTGCCGGGATAGGGGCAACACTGATTCGGGCGTCGGTTGGTATTGAATTAGCCCAGGATCTTATTGCCGATTTAGCTCTGGCACTGGATGCCGTGGCTGCGGTACAACAGCAGTAAGTGGAAGTAGCATGAGTGATTTTAAGCAAGTAAAATCGGGTGTCGCAGCGCCTTTGACAACGCTCAATATCGTGGTCGCCGGTACCGGTAAGGTCGGCGCCGAATTTTTACGATTACTGGCATCGCAGCAACAACGCTTTGCCGGCCAGATCAGACTTAATCTTTGCGCTATCCTGAACTCGCGCCAAGCCTTACTCAGCGATACCATCGAGAGTCAGGCTTGGTCCAGTGCTTTTAGCGATGCCAAGCCTTATCAGCAGGCAAGTTTAGTTGCCTATCTGGCAGCACTGCCCAGCCCCAAGGTATTGATTGATATCACACCCAGTCAGGACTTTGCCAGGCTCTATCCGGCCTTTATCGCCGCAGGTTGTCATCTGATCAGTGCCAATAAACAAGGTGTTACCTTGCCGGGTTCTGAATATCAGCAGATCCTGCAGGCATTGGAGCTTAGTAGTTTACGCTGGTTGAGTAACACCACCGTCGGTGCCGGGATCCCGGTACAGCGGGTGATGCAGGAGTTATTACAAAGTGGCGATCAGATCCGCGAGGTGAGCGGGGTATTTTCTGGTACGCTATCCTGGTTATTGTGTCAGTATGATGGTACTACAGCCTTTTCTGAACTGGTGTTACAAGCACAGCAGCTGGGCTATACCGAACCAGATCCACGCGATGATCTTTCTGGTAAAGATGTCCAGCGTAAGCTGCTGGTATTGGCTCGTGAGCTGGGTGCAGAGTTAGAATTAGCGGATATTGAGCTGGAACCACTGTTACCTGCCGGGTTAGCAGACGGTGATCTGGCCGGATTTTGGCGTCAGCGTCAGCAATTGGATCTGATGCTGGCTGAGGCTTATGCTAAGGCAACTGCCGAAAATAAGGTGCTGCGTTACGCCGCCAGTCTGCGCTTAGCTGACGGGCAGGTACAGGCCAGTGTCCGTTTAGTTGCTGTGGACAACAAGGCGCCGCTGGCTGCATTGGCACCCTGTGACAATATCTTTGTTATCACATCTGACTGGTATCAGCAGAACCCGCTGGTGCTGAAAGGTCCGGGCGCCGGCCTGTTGGTAACGGCCGGTGGTTTGCATGCAGACTTAGCGGAGTTAGTGAAGTCTGTTCGTTAGTCTAAGGCGTGTTAATCTTTGCGGAAAAAACAAGCAGCGAACGTCAACACGCCCTAAATGCTGGTATGACTTGGCAATTAAGCTAAAACTCAGGTAATCTGAGCATAACGGCAGTATTGCCTGCTGCAACGGATGAATGGATTATCTGCATGCCATTATTGCACCTGTGTTGCTGGTTGTTGTGCATCTTTCTGGCCATCGCGCCCGGCGCTGGCGCTACCCCTGCCAAATTTCATTCCGAGCCCGGCCCGGTGCCGGCGCTGGATAATTATTTTAAAGAAAGCCTGAATACCCGAGATGGCTTACCCCACAACACCATTAATGCGCTGGCTCAGACCGCAGATGGCTATTTATGGTTTGGCACTTGGGAAGGTGTCGCGCGTTACAATGGCCGCGAATTCAAAATTTTTGACCGTAGTCCGGAAACTGGCTTACCGGATGTCGGGGTCAGAACTTTCCATGTCGATTGGCAGCAAGATCTTTGGATTGCCGGTTCCCGCGGCGGATTAGTCAAAGTTAGCAATGGTGTCTGGCACGCCTATCCGCCGCTGGGGGTACTGATTAACCGGGTGCTGCTGGATAGTCAGCGTCGATTGTGGATCGCCACTGAAGGTAAAGGCTTGTATTTGCAGGATGAAGCTGGCCAGCGCCGGGTCTGGCACCGGGCTGATGGCTTGCCCTCAGAGCAGGTACATAGTTTACTGGAAGACGCGACTGGCCGGATTTGGGTAGGTACCTCGGATGGGCTGGTATTCCTGGATCCGGATCTGCAGATCCAACAGGTTGCTTCCGCCGAGTTACAACGTACCCCGGTATTTGCGCTACTTGAGCGGCAGCATGAATTATTGGTCGGTACTGAGCGCGGACTTTTTGCACTGAGCGACCCGCAGGCTCAGCCGCTATCCTTATTGGCCAATGTGCCGGTTTCGTCATTATTGCCACAAGGCCCGGATATTTTATGGATCGGTACCGTTGATCGGGGATTATTCCGGCAAGCCCGTGGCGTGACCGAGCAGCTGGATATCCGCCAGGGCTTACCGAATAACAGGGTACTGGCGCTGTTACTGGATAAAGAGAATAGTATCTGGGTTGGCACTAACGGCGGTGTATTCCGCTTGCGTGATGCTCCTTTCAGTACCTTTACTACCGAGCAGGGCCTGGCCAGTAACTTTGTCCGGACTGTGTTATCGCATTCCGATGGCTGTCTGTACATTGGCAGCAGCGGCGGATTAAATCGTTACTGCGATGGCAAATTAAGCCGCTTAGATTTAAGTACTGTCAGTGTCGGTCAGTCAGTATTGAGCCTGGCCGAGGGGCCTGATGGCAGTTTGTGGGCCGGTACCTATGCCGATGGCCTGGTCCAGCTTCGCGACGACAAGGTCGTACAACATTTTCATGCTGACAACCGCTTGCCGGCGAACGAGGTGCGGGCGGTATTGCCGCTGGCAGATGGCAGTGTCTGGGTTGGTACGGCGCTTGGAGCTGTCTGGCTGAGCGCTGCCGGTGATAAGCTGTATGGCCGGGAACAGGGCCTGCCCAGCCCCTTTATAATGGGGCTGTATCAGAGTTCCGATCAGCGGATCTTTATTGGTAGCGGGGCCGGTGTTGCAGTGCTGTCTGCAACAGGTGAGTTGCAGCGTTTAGATCTGAGTCGTTTCGATGACGCTGATTACGCCTTTGGTTTTGCCGAAGATAAAGAAGCTGGCTTATTGTGGATGAGTACCGATCGTGGGTTACTGGCATATCACTTACAGACCGATAAAATCAGCATGATAGGCCGGGCGCAGGGCATGCCGTTTGATAAGTTATTCCAGTTGGTATTAGACCAACAAGGGCATTTCTGGGTTAGCAGTAATCGCGGTGTATTAAGGCTAAACCGGCAGCAAGCGCTGGAAATCGTTAACGGACAGCGGGGCTGGATTGATATTGAGTTATATGGCGAGAGTGATGGCATGGCCAGTGCTCAGGCCAATGGTGGCTCCGCCAAAGCTGCAACGGTGCACCATGATGGTTCGGTTTGGATCGCGACCTCCATGGGCGTTAGCCGGGTGCAGCCAGAGCGCTTGCAACAATTCGCGCGGCTAACCCCTCCCGTCGTTGTTGAAGAGCTAATTGTCGATGGAGAGTCGCTGGCACTGCGGCAAACGCACCGGCTGGCTCCGGGTACAAACCGTATTGAGTTTCAATATGCCGGTTTGGGTTATGTGATGTCGCAACGGATCCAATACCGCACTCTGCTGGAAGGCTTTGATAGTCAGTGGGTAAACCGTGGCGCCGCCATCAGTGCTGAGTACACCAACTTACCACCGGGATCCTACCGTTTCCGGGTTGCTGCTGCTTATCCCGGTGGTGACTGGAGTAAAAATGAGGCGATTGTTGAGTTCACCTTACTGCCCCAACTGTGGCAGCGCGGCGGTTTTCAACTCTTGTTATTAGTATTGTTGGCTGGCAGTCTGTTTTTGGCGATCCGCTGGCGCCTGAGCAGCCTGCGTCACAGCGAGCTGCGCTTGCGTAAGCTGGTCGCTGAGCAGACCTCAGAGTTACAGTTATTAGCCAGACAGGATGCGCTAACGGGCCTGGCAAACCGTCGTGCTTTTGATGAAGCCCTACAACACGAATATCTGCGTTCACAGCGCTACCAGACAACCTTATGTTTGGCGTTGCTGGATGTGGACCATTTTAAGCGGGTTAATGATCAATTATCGCACGCGGTCGGTGATGAGGTGTTAAAGCGGGTTGCGGCAGTATTGCAACAACAAAGCCGTAGCATCGACTTACTGGCCAGGTGGGGCGGTGAAGAATTTGCCATGCTATTACCTGTTACCAGTTTGCAGGATGCGGCAGAAGTCTGTGAACGCCTGAGGCAAAAAATCGAGAAAATGGATTTATCCGATATTGCCAGCGACCTTAGGATCACCATTAGTATTGGCTTAACCAGTAACCACAAGTTAGATCTATCGCAATTATTGTTGAATGCTGACCATGCACTTTATCAGGCAAAACGCGAGGGGCGGAACAAATTGGTACTGGCCGATCTGCCACAACAGACTGCTTCCTGAGCAGGTCCCAGCTTGCAGTTTTCGTATAAAAATTCAAAAAAACAGCATAATAATTCTTGATTATGCATATCCATCCCACTACACTAGGCGCCAGTTTGTGCTATAACTGGTAGCCTGTGTTTTAGTTAGTAAGAGTATTTCATGTCTGATATTTCAAAATCCCCGAAAATCCGCAGTGCGGTATTAGGCGCCGCTGGTTACAGTGGTGCAGAGCTCTGTGCCTTACTTAGCGCAAACCCTTATTTTGAACTCAGTTATGCTTTCGCTTCTGGCGGCCGCGATCCTGAACCGCTGGCCAGCTTATATCCGCGTTTTGCCCGTCAAGTCGATATTCTGGTGGAACCCTGGCAGGATAGCCTGATCCCTGAGCTGGATATCGAGGTAGCATTTCTGGCATTACCGCATGAGGCCAGTGAAGAGGTGGCTCCTAAACTGCTGGCCAAAGGGATTAAGGTGTTTGACCTGTCCGGCGCCTTTCGCTTAAAGCAGCCAGAGCTGTATCCGCAGTACTATGGCTATGTCCATCAGCATCCGGAATTACTCGAGCAAGCCGTCTATTCGTTAATGGAATGGCAAACTGAGCCGCTGGGTGATCTGGTCTCGGTACCCGGCTGTTATCCTACCGCTTGTTCACTGGCGTTATTACCGGTATTAAAGGCCGGTCTGGTTGCGGCGGATTGTATCCCGGTGATCAGCGCGACCAGCGGTGTATCGGGCGCAGGCCGTAAAGCCAGCCTGACCACCTCTTTCTGCGAAGTCGGCCTGAATGCCTATGGTTTCTTCAAGCATCGTCACCGGCCGGAGATTGAGCAGAACCTTGGCCGTAAAGTGGTATTCACCCCCCATCTGGGTAATTTTAAACGTGGCATTCTGGCCACCTGTGTGGTGAACCTGAACCCTGGTGTCAGTGCGGAGCAGGTCAAGTCGGCCTTTACCCAGGCCTATACCAGTAAACCGCTGATCCGCTTTACCGATAAATCCCCTAATGTGGCTGATGTTGCCGGCACTCCGTTCTGTGACCTTTACTGGCAACAGGATGGTGAACAACTGGTGATTATGTCGGCGATCGACAACCTGTTAAAAGGCGCGGCAGCACAGGCCATGCAAGCAGCGAACGTACGTTTTGGCAAACCGGAAACGGCCGGTTTATTTGCAGGAGCTGTCGCATGAAGCCCGTGGTATTAAAAATGGGCGGCCGCCTGTTACAAGACAGAGCGGCGCTGGATGCCTTGTTAGCGGTATGTGCCAACATTAAACAGCAGCGACCGGTGGTGCTGGTGCATGGTGGCGGTGACCAGGTTGATCAGTGGCTGGCGAAATTTGGTTTTAGTACCGAAAAAATTGATGGTCAGCGGGTGTCACCGGCTGAGCAAATGCCAGTGATAACCGGTGCCTTGGATGGTGCTGTCAATGCCGAAATGGTCAGCCGCGCGATATTAGCGGGTTTAAACCCCGTTGGTTTGAATTTGTCAGCCGGTAACAGCTGTCAGTTTAGTGTTAACACTAAACTGGGGGCGGTAGGTATCGCAAAGCCAGCTGAGCCGACCTTACTTAACCTGTTATTACAGCAAGGCTTTACCCCGGTATTTAGCTCTATTGGTATAGGTGCCGAGGGGCAGTTATTAAATGTAAATGCGGATCTGGCTGCAGCGGCGATTTGTCAGCTGGTTAAGGGCCAACTGGTATTACTGACCGATGTGCCGGGCATTTTAGATGCCCAGATGCAACTGATCCCAACCTTAAGCACGACGCAAGCGGCAGAGTTGGTGACACAGGGAGTGATCAAGGGCGGCATGAAAGTCAAACTGGATGCGGCGCTGGAAACAGCTGCGGCACTTAAAAGCAATATCGTTGTCGCCGGCTGGCAGCATCCGGAAGATTTACAAAACCTGATGCAGGATAAGCCAGTCGGCACCTGCATTATGTATTAACCTCAGGGCGCAGCTTAGCGCCACAGTATAAGGAAACCGCTTAGCGGATACGTGTGTTTTATGAGTAAATTAACCCAGCTGCTGTGTTTAGCTGAACTGGATCAGACACAACTTAAGGCGCTGCTCGAGTTAGCGCTGAATATCAAACAAAACCCGCAGGATTACCAGCAGGCATTAAAGGGCCGCAGCATTGCGCTGTTGTTTGAAAAGCCCTCGCTGCGTACCCGTGTCAGTTTCGATGTTGGTATTTACAAACTCGGTGGCCACAGTGTCTATCTGGATCAGCAAAACGGTGCCATGGGCGTGCGTGAGTCGGTAGAGGATTTTGGCAGCAATCTGGCTTGCTGGACCGATGCGATAGTGGCACGGGTTTACTCGCAAAAAACGCTGGTACAGCTGGCGCTAAGCAGTAAAAAACCGGTGATTAATGCGCTGAGTGATCTCTATCATCCGTGTCAGGCACTGGCCGATTTACTGACCTTAAAAGAGCAATATGGTGACCTGAGTAAAGTGCATCTGGCCTTTGTTGGCGATGGCAATAATGTCTGTCATTCGTTGATGTTGGGCGCCGCCATTATGGGCATGGATCTGACAGTCGTGACGCCACAGGGCTTTGGTCCTGATGCCCATGTACTGTTAAAGGCACAGGAGCTGGCACAGCATAGCGGCGCCAAGCTGACACTCAGTCAGCATTTGTCGTCAGCCGCCGGTGCGGATGCGATCTATACCGATACCTGGGTGTCGATGGGGAATAAAGCCGATCCGGCGCAGGTACAACGTATTTTTGCACCTTATCAAATTAATACTGCCGCCATGCAACGGTTGGCAGTAAAACATTTTATGCACTGTTTGCCGGCACATCGCGGTCAGGAAGTGACCAGCGAGGTGCTGGACAGTGAATTTTCTCTGGCATTGCAGCAGGCGGAAAACCGGATGCATGCGCAAAATGCTGTGTTAGTCAGTTTATTTAGTTGAGGTTGGTAATGAGCGTAAAGAATGTTAAAAAAGTGGTACTGGCTTATTCTGGCGGTTTAGATACCTCGGCCATTGTACCCTGGTTAAAAGATAACTATGACTGTGAAGTCATCGCTTTCGTCGCCAATGTTGGCCAAGGCGATGAAGAGCTGGCCGGCGTAGAGCAGAAGGCCATTAATTCGGGTGCCAGCAGCTGCTATGTTGTTGACTTGCGCGAAGAGCTGGTAAACGAAGTGATTTTCCCAACTTTAAAAACCGGCGCCGTCTATGAAGGCCAGTATTTGCTTGGCACCTCAATGGCGCGGCCAGTGATTGCCCGTGCTCAGGTCAAACTGGCACTGGAGCTGGGCGCCGATGCGCTCTGTCATGGTTGTACCGGTAAAGGTAATGATCAGGTGCGGTTTGAAGGTGCTTTTGCTGCTCTGGCACCGCAGTTAAAAGTTATCGCGCCCTGGCGGGAGTGGGAGTTTAACTCCCGGCAATCGCTGTTAAATTATCTGGCCGAGAAGAAGATCCCAACCACGGCTTCTGCCACTAAAATCTACAGCCGCGATGCTAACCTGTGGCATATTTCGCATGAAGGCGGCGAAATTGAAAATCCATGGAATGAGCCATCTGACCAAATCTGGATGTGGACCAAATCTCCGGAGCAGGCGCCGGATAAAGCCGAATATGTAGAGTTGAGCTTCGAAGCCGGTGAGCTGAAAAAGGTTAATGGCCAGGCCATGAATGGGGTGGCAGCTATTGAGCTGTTAAATGCCGTTGGCTCCGAGCATGGTGTTGGCCGGATTGATATCGTCGAAAACCGGTTAGTTGGTATGAAGTCCCGTGGCTGTTATGAAACACCAGGCGGTACCATTATTCTGGCGGCACTAAAAGGCCTGGAAGCGCTGGTTTATGACCGCACCTCACTAAAATATCGCGAAGAGGTTGGGTTGGAATTTGCCCAGCTGGTCTATGATGGCCGTTGGTTTACACCGTTAAAAGACGCCTTACTGGCCGCTGCCACCTCCTTAGCGGCGCAGCTGACCGGTGATGTAGTGGTCAAGTTGTATAAAGGTAATGTCACTGTGGCCAAACGTCGCTCGCCGAATAGTTTGTACTCTGAAGCTTTTGCTACCTTTGAAGGTGATGAAGTCTATAACCAGAAAGATGCTGAAGGCTTTATCCGGTTGTACAGTCTGGCCAGCCGGATCCGGGCGCTGCACGCGAAGAAGGATTAAGTTATGGCGATGTGGGGTGGTCGCTTTACCGAAGCGACACTGGCTGAGTTCCGCGATTTTAACGATTCGCTGAGTTTTGATTATCAACTGGCGCTGCAGGACATCGCGGCTTCGCGTGCCTGGGCCGCCGGTTTGTTGCAAGCCGGTATTATCAATCAGCAGGAAGCGCAGCAACTGGATACCGGCTTGGCTGACTTAGCGGTGGCGATTGAGGCGGATCCGAAGTTACCGTTGCAAACTCAGGAAGAAGATATTCACAGCTGGGTAGAAGCCCAGCTTACCGCTAAACTGGGCGCGGTGGCGAAGAAGTTACATACCGGACGCAGCCGTAATGATCTGGTTGCTACCGATCTGCGGTTATGGACCCGGCTAAATGCTGGCTATGTGCGACAGGCGTTATTATCAGTACTCAGAGCCTTGCTGGTATTTGCCGAGCGAGCCGGTAGCGACGTGATGCCGGGTTTTACTCATCTGCAGCGCGCCCAGCCGGTTTTAGTAGCGCATTGGGCATTGGCTTATGTCGAGATGTTTAAACGTGACCTGAGTCGCTTAGATGACGCTGTTGCACGCTTAGATGTGTGTCCGCTGGGTTGTGGTGCACTGGCCGGTACTGGTGTGGCGATGGATCGACATACACTGGCACAGCGTCTGGGATTTTCCCAGGCAGCAGCCAATAGTCTGGATGCGGTATCAGATCGCGATTATGTGGTGGAGCTTTCCGCTGCCGCCAGCTTGTGTATGACGCATTTATCACGTTTGTCGGAAGATGTGATCTTCTTCTGCTCGGGTGAAGCGGCGTTCTTTAAACTGGGAGACGCCATCAGTAGCGGTTCTTCGCTGATGCCGCAAAAGAAAAACCCGGATGTATTTGAGTTACTGCGCGGTAAAACCGGCCGCGTACTCGGACATTTGGTCGCCATTTTGCATGTGCTGAAAGGCTTACCTTTGGCCTATAACAAAGATATGCAGGAAGACAAACAGGGCTTTTTTGACCTGATGGCAACCTGGCAGCAATCTCTGCTGGTGTTAGCAACGGTATTACCCCATTTAGCGGTGAATACAGAGCAATGTCGTCGGGCCGCCGAGCTGGGTTATAGCAACGCGACGGATCTGGCTGATTATCTGGTAGCCAAGGGCGTGCCGTTCCGTGACGCGCATGAGCTGTCGGGAGCGCTGGTGTTAAAAGCTTCAGCGGCTAAGGTCGCGCTCGAAGCATTACCACTGACTGAGATGCAGCAGGTCAGCCCGCTTATTACCGATGACGTCTATGCTGCACTGACCATTGAAGCTGGTTTGGCCAAACGTGCCGCCTATGGTGGTACAGCGCCGGTGCAGGTATTACAGCAGTTAAAACTGGCACAGCAATGGTTTGATACTGTTAGTCATTAGTGTGCGCAGCAAGCATAAAAAAACCGGCGTTGCCGGTTTTTTTATGCTCTGAAAGTATGCTTAGAACAGCTCTTCCAGTTCCTGCTTTTGTTGATTGTTCTCACCAAATTGCACCTGAGGTACGCTACCGGATACGTATTGCGTCGGTTCAGTGCCAAGTTTGAAGAACTCAAAACTGCTGGTATGGTCAGTGCTGCGGCTTAACAGCCCGGTTGTCAGATCAATTCGCACTGACGAAATACCGACCGGTGGCGTAACGGTTTTTTCCGGATAGGCAGGCAGGATCTGCCGCATAAAACTCTGCCAGGCTGGCATGGCGGTGCGGGCACCGGACTCAGCTCCGGCGCTTTGCTCCCGACCAAGATTGGCATTCCACAATGCCCGGCCGAGGCTGCGGTTAGCGTCATCAAAACCGACCCAACTGGTTACCGCCAGATCACTGTTAAAACCAGAGAACCAGGTATCTTTCGAATCATTGGTGGTACCGGTTTTACCCGCCAGATCACGACGGCGCAGGTTTTGTAGCTGCCAGGCGGTACCATTCCAACCGGTGCCCTGGCGCCAGTCGCCACCACCCCAGATACTGCTCTTTAAGGCATCGGCAATTAAAAAGGCGTTTTGCGCTGAGATCACCCGTGGCGCGGCCTGAGCCGGCGTTTCCCCGTCCGTTTCCGGACAAGCTTCACAAGCTAACAGCGGCTGATGTTGAAAGATGACTTTATCCTCGGCATTCAGTACCTTGTCGACAACATAAGGCTGTACCAGAAAGCCGCCATTGGCGAAGACAGCATAACCGGTAACGACTTCCAACGGCGTCGACGAGGCAGAGCCCAGGGCCAGTGTCTCGTTGCGGGGCAGATCGGCGGCGCTGAAGCCAAATTTTAGTAACTGTTCGATAGTGGCGTCGATACCGATACCGCGCAATAAGCGGATGGAAACAACGTTTTTCGATTTCGCCAGAGCTTCGCGGATCCGGATTGGCCCGTCATAGACTGCTGGCGAGTTGCGTGGCCGCCAGGCAATACCGGCACCGTCATCCCAGTGGTGGATAGGGGCATCGTTCATTAAGCTGGCTAAGGTATAGTTATGCTCGAGCGCAGCAGAATAGATAAAGGGTTTGATATTGGAGCCTACCTGACGTTTAGCCTGGGTTACCCGGTTAAACTGGCTTTGCGCAAAACTATAGCCACCGACTAAAGAGCGGATAGCACCATCTTTTGGATCGATGGCCACCAGGGCACTGCTGGCGGCTGGGAGCTGGCTCAGGCGCCAGAGCTCATCCTGCTGCCGTACCAGGATGTGCTGGCCGGGTTTCAGGATCGCCGCCGCTGTTTTCGGTGCCGTGCCCTGACGCTCATCGGTGATAAAGCTACGGGCCCATTTCAGGCCATCCCATGACAGCTCCTGCAGTTGGCCGCCTTTTAGCAACACCATGGCACTTTGCTGTTTCACGTCTAATACGATAGCCGGAATAAGGTCCTCAATACCTTGCTGGCGGTCCAGGTAAGCATTGATTTCCGCAGGCTCAGGTCGGTTCTTCTCGGTAAATACCGGCTCTGCAGCATCGCTTTGCTGCAACTGACTTTGCCACAATTCGGCGACCGGACCACGATAGCCATGACGCTCATCATAGTCGTACAAATTCTGTTGCAGAGCCCGGCGGGCAATGGCCTGATCTTTACTATTGATAGTGGTATAAACGCGAAAGCCTTCAGTGTATGCAACTTCTTCACCAAAACGGTCAACCATTTGTTGGCGCACCATTTCGGCGATATAGGGAGCGGAGGCGGTGATCTGGGCACCATGTAACCGGCTGGTCACCGGGGCGGCGATGGCCGCGTCGTAGGTGGCGCGATCAATAGCGCCAGTGTCCAGCATCCGGCCAAGCACAACGTTACGACGGGCACGGGCGTTACTGGCTGAACGTACCGGGTTTAATACCGATGGCGCCTTAGGCAGACCGGCAATAATCGCCATTTCGTCAACACTGAGTTCCTGTACCGTTTTACCAAAGTACACCTGAGCCGCGGCTCCCACCCCAAAGGCGCGATGACCCAACTCAATTTTATTCAGGTAGAGCTCCAGGATCTCGTCCTTGGTCAGCAATTGCTCGATATGAATGGCCAAAAAGATTTCTTTGATTTTACGGATCAGCTTCTTTTCGCGGCTTAAGAAAAAGTTTCGGGCTAGCTGCTGGGTAATAGTACTGGCGCCCTGGCTGAGCTCGCCAGAGGTGGCAACCACGGTCGCGGCCCGCATTATACCGATAATATCGATACCCGGGTGCTCGTAAAAACGGGTGTCCTCGGTGGCCAGGAAGGCTTGAATCAATAGCGGGGGCATTTCGTCCAGGCGTAATGGGATCCGACGTTGCTCACCAAATTGCGAAATCAATTCGCCATCAGCAGTAAACACCTGCATCGGGGTTTGTAAGCGGACATCTTTTAACGTAGCGACATCAGGTAAATCATCTTTCAACCAAAAATAGGTCGCAGTGATGCTGGTGACACCGAGCAAAAAGGCAACAAAAACAAAAATAAGCAGTTTTTTAAACCAAGACACGATGCGACCCCAACTTTAACTCCCAATTTGGTAATTTCACTGCTAAATAACTGTGCCAAATAGTAG